>JANYBQ010000671.1 GCA_025360705.1 Betaproteobacteria bacterium
CACGTCGGTGCGCGTGAATTCTGCTGCCGTCGGCTTGGCACCGAGCTTGTCATAGGCCTGCTTGACCAGTGGTGCCGTGCGCGAGAAGGCAGCCTTGACCTGGGCCCACTGCAGGGCGGTATCGATCACCTTGTTGTCGGCCATGAATTTGGAGGTCTCCAGCACCGCGCGCGCGTCGTTCTCGGTCGGCCAGGACCAGCCGCGCGAAAACAGCACGTCGTCCTTGACCAGTTGCGACACCGCGCCCGGATCCATGGCGGTGAGGGCCGCCACGGCTTCCTGCTGGGCGACGAGGAAGGCCACCACGGCTTGGGGGTGCTGCTCGATCAGGCCATTGCGGCCGATCCAGAACGAGCGGTGCAGGTAATAACCGTCCGGGAAAAAAGGCGACTTCCTCACACTGGCCAACAGGTGGCCCGCGCCCTTGCCCGCCGGGCCGTCGTAATAATCTTCGGTATAGCCGAAGGAGTTGGCGATGGCCACAGTGCCGCTGGCCTGCGCCGCCAGGTAGGCCGGATAGATGGTGCAGGTGGCGTCCACGCCGGTGGGCACCGAGGCGGCCTGTGCGTGGGTCGGCATGTTGACGAACTTGATGCCTGTTTCCTTGATGTCGTTCACACCGAGTTCGAAGCGCAGCATCTGGAACAGGGCGCTCTGCGGGTCGCCGCCCAAAGACACGCCAATGGTCTTGCCTTTTAAGTCCTGCATATTGCGCACCGGCGAGCCCTTGCGCGTGGTGATCAGAAAGCGCAGGTGGCCTTCGCCCACCACCAGCAGGCTGATCGGCAGACCCGAGGACAGGCCGCGCGTGATCGGCGTGTTGCCCCACATGCCGATATCCAGGTTGTTGCCCACCATCGCCTCAACCATCGGCAGGGCGGTCGGGTACTCGCGCCAGTCCACCGTAAGGTCGTAGCCGAGCTCGGCGGCGCGCTTTTCCAGCAACTTGTTGTTGATCATGTACTGCGTCATGGGCGAGTTGCCAGCGGCCCAGGGGATGCGGCCGACAGAAATCTTGAGCGCACGGCGTGTGCCTTGGGCGCGGACCAGCCCCGGCATGCCGAGCACGGCGCCGCCGGCCAGGGCCGTGCCACCCAGTATCAGCTGGCGGCGGGAAGTGAGAATTCGGTTGTCGGACATGGTGTCTCCTGTGCGCCGGTCAAAACCGGCAAAGGGTTGTGAATGAAGGACTCGTACGTTGAAAGATTGACCAGCGGTGTCAGGTGATGCCCCGGGTACCGCTGTCGTTTTAAATGACGGGCGCAGGCAGCGGCGACGCCGTGTCGGCTGAACCGCCGATGGCGCGGTAGGCCTCGTCGCGGATCAACTCCCAGATCTCCTCGGCCAGGTGACCGAAGCGCGGGTCGGCGCGAACCGATTCGCTGCGCGGTCGCGGCAGGTCGATGTCCAGCACCGCACGCACGCGGCCCGGATGACTGCTCATGACGACGACGCGGTCAGCCAGGAACACCGCCTCCTCGATGTCGTGGGTGATGAAGATCGCCGTCTTGCGCTCGGAGCGCGGTGCCGTCTGGCCCCAGATGCGCAGCAACTCGATCTGCAGGATCAGGCGGGTCTGGGCGTCCAGCGCGCCCAGGGGTTCGTCCATCAGCAGCACGTCCGGCCCGTTGGCCAGCAGGCGCGCCAGCGCGACGCGCTGGCGCATGCCGCCTGAGAGCTGGTGCGGGTACTTTTTCTCCGCGCCTTTCAGACCCACTAGGTCGATGAAATGGCGGATGCGCTCCTCGCGCTGCTGCGCCGTGAAGCCGCGGCCGGGGGTGCCGTGGCGAAGCCCGAAACCGACGTTGTCATAGGCGGTCTGCCAGGGCATGAGGGCGTAGTCCTGGAACATCACGCCGCGGTCGGCGCCCGGACCGGTGATGGGCGCGCCATCCTTCTCGATGCTGCCCGAACTGGGACGGTCCAGCCCGGCGATCAGGTTCAGAACGGTCGATTTGCCGCAGCCGGACGGGCCGACGATGCAGATGAACTCGCCGGCCTCGATATCCAGCGTAACGTCGTCCACCGCCAGGGTGGTCTGGCCGGTGCGCGGAGCGACGAAGCTTTTGGTCACGCCGGCCAGGCGCAGCTTTTTCGCCGACATTGCGGGCTGGTTCATGTTCAGTGTCTCCAGGGAATGAGCCGCCGTTCAGCGGCGCGGAATATGCGATCGATCAGCAAGGCCACCAGCCCCACGGCGATCATGCACACGACGATCGCGTTGAGATCGATGCTGTAGGCGTAGAAGACGAACATCATCTGGCCGATACCGCCCGAGCCGCCGCCGCCCGACTTGGCGCCGACAGCCAGCTCGGCGGCGATGATGGCCGTCCACGCGACACCCATGGCCAGGCGCGATCCGAGCATGATGCTTGGCAGCGCGCCCGGCAGGACGACGCGGGTGAGGATAGACAGGCGCGGCACGCCCATGGTCTGCGCCGCCAGCAATAGCTTGCGGTCGACCCGGCTGACACCGTGCACGGTGTTGACCAACAGGGGGAAGAAGGCCGCATAGGCAACGATGGCCAGCGCCGAGGGGGTGCCGGTTCCGAACCACAGGATGGCGATGGGCAGGATGGCCATCGGCGCGATGGGCCGGAAGCTTTCGATGATGGGGTCGAGGTTCTCTCGCACCGCGCGGCTCGATCCCATCAGCACGCCGAGCATCACGCCCAGAACCAGCGCACCCGCAAAACCGAGCAGTACGCGACCCAGGCTCTGCGTCAAGGCGTCGAGCAAGCCGCCGGTGGCAACCAACTCCACTGCGGCCTTGACCACGCGCAAGGGCGCCGGTGCCGGGCTGGCGGCCGGAAGGCTGCGCGCCCATACATGCCACATCACCAGCAGGATCAGCGGCAGCGCTGCGCCGCGCGCAATTTGCTGCCAGCGGGTGGCGTTGTCGATCGTGTTGTTCATTGCAATCCCGTTCCGTCCGACCATGGGGTCAGCACATGCTGCAGTGCGCGCAGGCCCAGGTCGCACAGGTAACCCACCACGCCGATGACCATGATGAAGGCGAACACCTTGGGGGTCATCAGCAATTGGCGGTACCACTCGATGGCAAAACCCAGGCCGCTGGGAGCGCCGATCAGCTCGGCGGCCACAATCGCGGCCCACGAGGCGGCGAAGGCCAGGCGGATGCCGACCATCACGGTGGGCAGGGCCGCCGGGACCAGGACGTACCGCAGCAGCGCGCGCCGACCCACCCCCATGGTGTCGGCGGCGGCAATCAGCTTGGGGTCGATCTGGCGTACGCCTGCCATGGTGTTCAGCAGGATCGGGAAAAAGCCCACGTACACCATGATGAACACCGGCAGCGTATTGCCCACGCCGAAAATGAACAAGGCCAGCGGCAGCCAGGCGATGCCCGAGATCGGCCGCAGCAGCTCGACCAATGGGTCGATGAAGGCCTCGGCCCTACGGCTGCGCCCCATCCAGAAACCCAGCGGCACGGCCAGCGCGATCGCCACGCCCAACGCAATCAGCAAGCGGGTGGTGCTGATCAGCGCATGCTCGAAGATTTCGCCGCTGGCCACCAGCTTCCACAGCGCGGTGAAGACGCGCGCCGGCGAGGGAAGCTGCAACGGATTGCCGTTCCAGACGGAGACCGCCCACCAGAACAGGGCAAACAGCGTGAAGGCGCGCAGTGCCACGAACCAGCGTTGGCGCAGCAAGCGCCGCAGCGGGCCGAAGCCGGGCGCTGCCCGCGGCACAAGGGCCGGGTTGCGCGGCCCGGTGCCGCCTGGCGCATCGGGAAGGTTCACCATGCTCTCCACCGTGTTGCCTTCAGCGCGTCACGGCCAGGAACCCGCCGTCGATATACAGCGTGTGGCCGTTGATGTAGGCGCCTGCGTCCGAAGCCAGCAGCAGCGCAGCGCCGCAAATGTCCTCGGGCTGTCCCCAACGCCGGGCCGGCGTCCAGTCGCTGACGAAGGCGCTGAACTCTTTGTCATTGGCCTGGCTGAACGGCGTGACGGTATAGCCTGGCGCCAGCGCGTTGACGGTGATGCCGGTGCCGGCCAGGTCGGCTGCGAGCGCGCGGGTGAAACCCGACACCCCGGCCTTGGCCGCCACATAGGGCACCAGCCTGGGCCGGGCCACCTGGTTCATGATCGAACCCATGTTGATGATGCGCCCCGAGCCTTGCTTGACCATCCGCCGCGCGGCCTGCTGGGCCACCAGGAAGCAGGCGGTGAGGTCGGTGTCGATCACCTTCTGCCACTCCGCAGGCGTGAGGTCGAGGAACGGAGTGCGCACGATGACGCCCGCGTTGTTGACGACGATGTCGATGCGGCCGCACTTGGCGATGGCCTGCTCGAACGCCGCCGCCACCGCCTGCGGGTCGGTCACGTCGAACACCAGTCCGTAGGCGTCGCAACCCGCCTCGCGGAACTCGTTGACGCGCTGGTGCACGTTGTCGTTCAAGTCGGCAAGAATCAGGCGCGCGCCGGCCGCCGCGAAGCCTTTTGCCAGCCCCGAGGCGATGCCACCGGCGCCGCCCGTGATCAGGGCCACCTTGCCTTCAAGCGAAAACAGCGAAGCGGGGGCCAGGCCCTGGTAGAGATGGGTGCCGGCCGAGTTCGCGCCGGGAATCGGGGTAGAAATGCTCATGTGTGTCGGCAGATGGGTCGCCGTCTGTCTCCGTTATCGATGCATGGATGCTAGGCGTGGCAGCGCCGCGCCGGAATTGGAACTTGGGCAATACCCTCTGCGCACAAAACGAAGGCTTGCCGACTTTCGAAGACCCGATTGCCGCAAAGCAGATGGCGCGGCGGCGCGGTGCCTACTAGGATGGGCCGCATGCAGATCGAACCAGCGGCCGCCCCGGTACCCCGGCGCATTGGCGCCCAGACCGACATCCTGGGCGAGAGCCCGATCTGGGACGACCGAACGCAGTGCCTCTATTGGGTCGACATCCGCCGGCCGGCCATCCGCCGCCTGCAAACGGCCACCGGGCGCTTCGACAGCTGGGCCATGCCCGACCTGGTGGGGTCGATCGCGTTGACCGACGAAGGCCGCCTGCTCGTGGCCCTGCCCCAGTTCATCGCGCTGTTCGATTTTGTCAGCGGCAGCCTGGAGGCCTTCGCCCGCCCGCCCGAGCTGGTGCCCGGCCATCGCTTCAACGACGGGCGCTGCGACCGCCAGGGGCGCTTCTGGGTCGGCAGCATGCACAACATCACCCGCGCGCCCGAGGGCGTGCTGTACAAGCTCGAGGGGCGCAGCGAGCTGCAACCGGTGCGCTCGGGCATCTGCATTCCCAACAGCCTGGCCTTCAGTCCCGACGGACGCACGATGTATTTCGCCGACTCGCTGCGCTACTCACTTTATGCCTATGACTACGATCCGGCCAGTGGGCGCATGGACCGCGAGCGCGTGCTGGTCACCACCGAGCCGCCGGGTTTTCCGGACGGATCGACGGTAGATGCGGAAGGCTTTATCTGGAATGCCGAATTCGATGGCTGGCGCGTGGTGCGCTATGCGCCGGACGGCCGCGTCGACCGCGTGCTTCCGATGCCGGTGCAGCGCCCGACGTGCTGCGCCTTCGGCGGGGCCGATCTCGACATCCTGTACATCACCACCGCGAGCCAGAAGATGACCCCGGCCGAGCTGGCGGCCCAGCCGCTGGCTGGCGCCCTGCTGGCGCTCGATGTGGGCGTGCGGGGGTTGCCTGAGCCGCGCTTTGCCGTCAACCCGACCTTCAACCTCTCAACCCCCGACGCCGTACAACCATGAAACCGATCCAGATCGCCTCGGTCGAGGCCTTTTCCTTCCGCGTGCCGGTGCAGACGCCGATCAAGGTGGCGTTCGGCACCTTTCGTGACCGCCCCTTCGTGCTGGTGCGCGTGACCGATGTGGACGGCGCCCAAGGCTGGGGCGAGGTCTGGGCCAACTGGCCGGCGGTCGGCGCCGAGCACCGCGCCCGCCTGGCGGTGGACATCGGGGAGCGCCTGATCGGCAAGACTTTCGAGTCGCCACAGGACCTGTTCCACAAGCTGACGGCATCGCTCGAGGTGCTGGTGCTGCAAACGCTGGAGGTCGGCCCGATCGCGCAGGTCGTGGCCGGACTGGACATTGCCATCTGGGACCTCGCCGCGCGCCGCGCGGGGCAGCCCCTGCACCGCATGCTGTCGCCGCGCGAGCCCGCCACCGTACCGGTCTATGCGACCGGCATCAATCCCGACGCGCCCGAGCGCTTCGCGGCCGACCGGCAGGCCGAAGGCCATCGCGCGTTCAAGCTCAAGACCGGCTTCGGCCACGACATCGACCTGCGCAACCTGCGTGCCATGCGCGAGGCGCTCGGCCCCGAGGCCAACCTCACCTGCGATTCCAACCAGTCGCACACGCTGGAGGCGGCCACGGCGTTCTGCCGCGCGATCGAGCCGCTGAACCTGAGCTGGTTCGAGGAGCCGCTGCGGGTCGACGCTCCGGCGCGCGATTGGCAGGCGCTGGCCCAGGCCTCCACCACCCCGCTGGCTGGCGGCGAAAACTTCCACGACCGGCAGTTCGACGAGGCGATCGCCGCATCGGTGCTGCAGGTCTTGCAGCCGGACGTCACCAAGTGGGGCGGCATCACCGGCAACTGGGAAGTCGCCCGCGCTGCCGTGGCCGCGGGAAAGCGCTATTGCCCGCATTACTTTGGCGGCGGCATCTCCTTGATGGCGTCACTGCAATTGCTGGCAGCCGCCGGCGGCGAAGGCCTGCTCGAATTCGACTGCCACCCGAATATGGGCCGCGAGGCCGTTGTAGGCGACCTGTTGCCGGTGCGGGACGGTCGGGTGCCGGTGCCCCAGGGCGCGGGCCTCGGCGCCGCACCCGATCTGGACCTTCTCGCCCGCTACCGCACCTGGGCCGGGAAGACGGGGTGACGAAATGACCACCGGCTTGCGCATCGGCTTCATCGGCGCGGGCCGTCTGGGCAAGGCGCTGGCCTGGAGCTTCGCGGCAGCGGGGCTGCGCGTGACAGCCGCTGCCAGCAGCGACCCTGCGAGCGCTTCGGTGCTGGCCGGGCCTATCCAGGGGTGCCTGGCAACGACCGCACAAGCAGTGGTAGAAGGGTGCGATCTGGTCTTCCTCACCACGCCCGATTCGGCCATCACCCCAGTCTG
>JANYBQ010000676.1 GCA_025360705.1 Betaproteobacteria bacterium
CGCGGCACGCGTGGACGCTTCAGGAATTTGACGCAGTGTCAATCGCTCGATTTTCGGCGCGCCACGCCAATAATTTGGGTTGGCCAACAGCTCGTAACGGTCGGCCGGCACCCAACGGGAAAACTTGAAAGGTCCGGTTCCCATCGGCGCCTTGACCATGCCGGCGCGGCCCACTTTTTCGACGTAGTGTTTGGGCTCGATGGGAATATCCGACAGCCCATTGAGCAGCGTGGGAAACGGGGCCTTTGTCTTGATCTCGATCGTGAGCGGAACGATCACCCTGGTGCTGGCTATTTGGCTGATGCGGCCCTTTGAGCCGTAGACCGATGTCGGGGCCAAGATGTAATCCAGTGTGAATTTGACGTCCTCGGCGGTAAATGGCTGCCCATCATGGAATTTGACACCGGCCTTCAATTTAAAGGTCCACGTGAGCGGGTCGGGCGTTTGCCAACTCACCGCAAGTCCGGGTTCGAGAGTGCCGTTATCGTCGCGCAGAATCATCGGGTCCATCGTCTGCAAAGCCAGATTGAGGGCGGCAAAGCTGCTGACGCCGGTATCCAGGCTATCCGGAAGTCCCTGGACACCCACCGTCAGGGTCTGCGCCGATACGTTGTAGCAAGACAAGCCCGTGAACAGCAGCGCAGATCCCGCTCGACGCACAACGTGACACCACTTCGAGAGGAACTTCTGTTTAGGCATGACTGGACTCTGGTTGATGCAACCATCCTAGCAGGGAAAGCAAAAACAGCCTTAGAGAGACGCCCAATGGTCGCGTCAAGCCATGCCGAATCCCGTTGCAATTGCAGCCATTCCCACTGTGGTCGTCTTGCGCCATATGCTTCGTGTTGCGAAACATACTCTGCCAAACCGATACACCAGGCCCCCGACCGTCCTCGATCCTCCTGCGGGCTCGATCAGGATTGACGTTCCCCTGCGGATCGGCGCGGCAAGGTATCTCCTTCATGTAGCCGTTGCGGCGGCGTTTGATGGCGCAATATCAAGCACTGAAATGGCTGTGCAAAGAGCGCCGCCAGAATGCGCCGCCGGCGTGCGTTTGGATTGCCTCTGCAACTTGCCTCCCAGCCAAGTCAATACAGAAATAGTGCCGAATTGCCGCGGACATCGCAGTAACTCCAATGCAGAAATCAAGTAAATATTGCCATATTACATGGGTACATATCAAGGCAAGAAAAAGGCCGAAACCCGCATAAACACTGGGTTACGGCCGGATCAGGGAGCCAAAGTTCGAGTTAACCGTGACAGCGCACTGGCGAGGTTTTTCGCCGGCGCCATCGGCGCACTCGGCGGATGCACCGCTATTGCCGAAACACCACGGCTTCCAGCTTCAGCGCCCGGATTTTTTCGGCGGCGGTATCAGCCTGCGTTTTGGTGTCGAACGGTCCAGCGCGCACACGCGTGCGTTTGCCTTTGGCGGTGTCCAGTTCCTCCGTGAAAGCAGTCAGGCCCGCTTCGAGCAGCTTTGCGTGCGCCTTGCGGGCGTTGTCGTCCTCGGCAAACAGCCCCACGTTGATGTAGAAATGTCTTGCCGATGTTGTTGCGGCTGACGCTTTGACCGTTGCCGTTGGCGTTGGCGCGGGGACTGCAACAGTGGCCGCAGGAGCGGATGCCGCCACGACCGGGCCGGCGGTTGGCGAAGCGGCAGCGGGGGCCTGCGACAGTGCTGGCGCCGGCATCGGTGCTGGCACGGATGCACCCTTGACCGGCGCAGAGGCGGCTGGAGCTTCCAAGCCCGCGACCGCCGGTGTCAGCACCGGACCGGTAACAGCAGCCGGGCGCGCCGTATGCGGCCAGGCGATGTATCCACCCACCACCACACCCGCCAGCACCACGTTGGCCAGCGCCAGCCATACGATGCGCTGGCGCGAACTGGCCTGCCGGTTCAGCAGCACGCACGCCTCGGGCACCGTGGTGGTAGCCGCCAGCGCACGCTCCATGCTCTTGCGCGCGTGTTTATGCAGGATGGCGTTACCCCACACGCCCGGCGCCAGGAACGCTACGGTGCCGAGCGCGGCCAACAGGCATAACTCGGCGGCATCGGAAAAATGAAACAACAGGCGGCCAAGGCCCAAAACCAATAACGCCGCGCCAATCATGGCCGCTGCGTACACCAGTGCCGGTGCCCATAGTTGACGGAACACCATCCAGTTCAGCGTGCACAGACAGGCGGCCCGATTCCAGCTTGGGCTCACTCGCCCGGCAGCCTCGAAGCGCTCGAAGACGGGCAGGTAGTAGTCGGTGTTGACCGGTCCGATAGTGGCGCGGTAGAGCGCGCTGATGGCGCTCCCCTCGGAGCGGTCTAGGGAGGTGGCGGGGGTCACGCAACCGGGTCGCTTAGCCGCGGTAGGAGATGCGGTAGATCGCCCCGGCATAGTCGTCGGCCACCAGCAACGAGCCATCGGGTAATACCAGCAC
>JANYBQ010000031.1 GCA_025360705.1 Betaproteobacteria bacterium
CAAACGTCTTCGCAAAACTTTCGGGCTTGACCACGCCGTTTCGCGAAGGCTGGACCGGTGAAGATTTCCGTCCCTATGTGGAACATGCGGTCGAGCAGTTCGGTGCCCAGCGGATCATGTATGCCAGCAATTGGCCGGTCACACTCGTGGCGGGAAGTTACAGGAAGCAGTGGGACGCGATCAACCTGGCACTGGGCACGCTCTCCCAGAGCGACACGGACGCGATCTACGGCGAAACCGCCATGCGCTGCTACCGGCTGGGTAGTTAAGGGCATAACAAGATGCCGCATTCCGTCACGTTAAGCCGAATGGCACTTACTTTGTCTCCCATGCGTGACCGTGCTTCTCGATTTTGCGCCGAGCCTTGGCGCGCGGTACCTTCAACCACGGGAAGGGCTTGGGTCGTCGCTTTCGCATACGCGGCTCGATGCGTCCGGGCCGATGGCCCACCCTGCACTGGGCGATCAGCGTGAACAACCGCCCGCAGTCCTTGGTTGCCGACATCCCTCGCGAGAGCCACTCCGTCCATAGTTGCACGGTGTGCTTGAAGCTCAGCTCACGCGGGTCCACACCGGCATTGCTGGCGGCCTGTGCCATTAGCAGCCGGATCACGTTATAGGCCAGCAGGTGAACCCACAGTTGTTTCTCGTTCATCTGCGGCGTCTGGCAGCTCAGCACATCCATGCCGGTGGTGGTCTTGAGGTTGCGCAGGTCCAGCTCGACGTTCCAGCGGCGCGCGGACAGCGCCGACAGATCGTCCCGGCTGACTTTGCGATGGTTGACCATTGTGGTGACCAGCACCCGGTGGGCGACCTTGACTTCGCGTACCGTCAATTCATCGGGAAAGCACGCGTAGTGCTCGGGCGTCATCCACTGTGGACGCGTGGCTGGCTTGGACCAGCGCACGAGGTGATCACGCGTGCCCAGCGACTGGCCGCGCCGAAAATCGGTGATGCGCGAGCCGTTTTGCTCGAACAACACATCCACACCTGCTCCCAGCAGGGTGGCGATCAGGAAATAGTTGCAGTACAGGGCATCGGCGAGCATCACATCGCCGGGACAGAAGCCTTCGAGCAGACCGCGCACCAGTCCGAGTTCGCCGCTGCCTTTGCCGCTGTGGGGTCCTATGGCCGCATCCAGCGCCGCGCCGCTGGCCAGGCAAATCACCAAGACCAGTCGGGCCAGTGGAAAGCCGACTCCGGGCGCCTGGGTGTTGGGCTGGGGATAACAGGCCTGGTTGTGCGGGGTGTCGGGCATCGATATACCGGTGCCGTCCACCAGCTTGACCGAGCGCCCGCGCCACAGCCATTGCGCTGGCGCTCGCTCGCTGAGCAGCCGTCCTGTTTCGCGTGCAAGCGTACTGGGCATCTCCAGGGGCAGCCGCTGGCGTGCCCGGCAGTACCCGCCGGTACGAACGCTGCATGGCGTCAAACCATCGGCCGCGCGCTGCGCTGCCCAGCCGTTGACCGCCTTCTGGCACGAGCCATCGGCCTCCAGCACCTGACGCATGAACATCGACAGCGCAACCGTAGGCGGATACAGCCGCTCGCGGTGCTCGGGCAGCAGCGCTTCGGTCGTCTGGATCAACCCCGGACTCGTCAGCACGTTGAAAAACTCCACCGCCTGGGTTGCTCGGGCTTGGCGCCCGATATGGGTTTGACGTTGATGCAAAGCGTTTCGGGCATTACGATCCATGGTGGCTGGCCTTTGGAAAGATGGTTTGGGTGCGTAGTAACAACCATCCTATCAATCCCGGGGTCAGCCACCTCCTTTTGCCTGCCATTTCAAATGCTTACGCCCGTGACTTCAACGTCATGCGGCTTATGTAAGTGCCATTCACGTTAAGCCCGGCTACGTCGCGCTTAACGTGACGGACATGGAACGGTCTGTGCACTTCTTCCGCAACGTGTCGGTCTGACACTAGAGCATTCCGAGCCGGGCGCATCCTTTCCGCGTTGCAGCGACGACCCCAACCTGGTGCTCTACCAGGTCGATTCACCCGGTATGAAAGGGTGACGCCGCGCACTGGGATAAGAGCATCGCCGCCGTAGTTGGCATCTATATAATAGTCCGAAATTTGGTTGATGAATACAGAATTCAAACATGGCCGCGACACTGCAACTTTCCCTGCAATTGCAAACCAGCCCTGATCTCGTGGATCAGGTGTATTCGGCTTTGCTGGACGCGATCAACGACGGCACGATCCAGCCTGGCGATCGCCTGACGCAGGAAGAAATCGCAGACCGGTTCGCGGTGTCGCGCCAACCGGTCTTGCAGGCTTTGCGCCTGCTCAAGCGTGACGGTTTCGTCGTTGACGCCCCGGGTCGCGGGGTACAGGCGGTCAAGATGGATGCGGCTTGGATCACCAAGGTGTACGAGGTGCGCGGGGCTCTCGATGCACTGGCGGCGCGGCTCGCAGCCACCCACAACTATCAGATCGACCCGAGGCTGTTGGAGCGTGGTCGCAGTTCGGCGTCCGGTAAAGACATCAAGGCGATGATCGATGCCGACATGAATTTTCACTGGGCGATTTATGTAGGTTCTGAAAATCCGCTGATCGAGCAGAGCGCGAGGATCCATTGGGGCCATGTGCGCCGGGTGATGGGTGCGGTACTGCAGTCGTCGGAGACTCGGCAGTCGGTCTGGGACGAACACGAAGAAATTTCAAAGTCCATCGCTGCCGGCAAGGGCGATCTGGCGGTTGCCTTGATCAGTGATCACGCCACCAACGCGGATAAATACCTGGTTGAACGGCTCAGTGCCTTTTTGGCAGACCCGAACAGGAAGGCTGCATGAAGCCGGGCAAGATTTAACGCAATCATTTTTGACGGAAATAACTGGAGACAAACATGAACAGCAAGCTGAGAAGAAAAATTTTGGGTCTGGCGGTCGTGATCGCATTTGGGGCGCAAGCGCTAATAGTGTCAGCACAGGGCATCAAGATCGGCATCGTGGGGCCTTTCTCCGGACCGGGTGGGCATTTCGGAACGTTTTTTAAGACCGGTGTCGAGGCCTACCTTGCGTCACAAGGGGGCCGGCTTGGTGGTAAGCAAGTTGAATTGATCTACCGAGACACCGGTGGCCCCAATCCTGGCGGAACCAAAACTCTTGTACAGGAATTGATAGTCAAGGATAAAGTCGATTACCTGGGCGGCTTTCTTTTTACGCCCAACGCATTTGCTGTGGCGCCCCTGATTCAGGAGTCAGCCACTCCGACGGTGATCTTTAACGCGGCTATATCGGGCCTCCCTGAAAAATCGGATTTTTTCATTCGGACTTCCTATACGTTATCGCAGCTCACCGTTCCTCTCGCGCGCTGGGCGGCCCAGCAAAACATCAAGAAAGCGGTGATTGCTGTTGCCGACTTTGCCCCCGGGCATGATGCGGAGAGGGCATTCAAGACTGAGTTCGTCAAGCAGGGTGGAACTATCGTTGAGACGATTCGCATGCCGATTGCGACCATTGATTTTTCTCCGTTCATGCAGCGCATCAAAGCCAGCGGTGCACAGGCGGTCTACGTTTTCATACTTGGCGGGCCGTCGAGCCTCAGTTTTGTGAAGGCATACAGCGAGAACGGTTTGCAAAAGGCTGGTATCCAGCTACTCGGTACCGATGAGACGAATGAATATGACTTGCAGAAGTTTGGTGATGCTGCCATAGGGATTACGACATCTTTGCACTATTCGGTTGCACATGATTCTGATACCAACAGGAAATTCATATCTGCTGTGAAGGCTCGATCACCGGATGCCATTATTAATAACGTAGTCGTTGGGGCGTGGGATGGCATGTATGTGATTCAGAAGATGATTGAGGCCACTGGCGGCAAACGCGATGGACTCAAGGCCATTGCTGCGGCGCGTACGCTGCAGTGGGAAAGCCCGCGCGGTCCGGTCAAGATTGATCCCAAGACGCGCGACATCATTCAAAACGTCTATTTGCGCAAGGTGGAAAAAATAGGTGGGGAACTGGTAAACAAGGAAGTGCTTAACTTCGGCCCCCAAGCCGATTCGGGCCTCGAAAAGTGAAGTTGATTGGGTGGTGTGCACTGGCGCCACTGAATGACCCATTGCTTGTTATCCATCGCTATCCTGAATGCAAACATTATTGAACGTACTCATTGACGGGGTAGCCTACGGCATGGTGCTGTTCATCATCTCCGTCGGCATGTCGGTGACGCTGGGGCTGATGCGTTTCGTCAATGTGAGCCACGGGGCGTTTGCCATGATCGGCGGCTATTGCACGGCTTTTCTGATCGGGGACGCCAAGTGGAATTTCTGGTGGGCTTGGTTGGTCGCGATCATGGTTACCGCTTTGATTGGCGCGGTTATGGAAAACTTCGTGCTGCGCCACCTGTATCGGCGTGACCAGCTTGAACAGGTGTTGTTCACCATTGGACTGAGTTATTTCTTGATCGCCACCACCAACGCGGTCGCCGGCCCGCAGGTCCAATTGATCAAGCTGCCGGGCTGGTTGACCCAATCCTTCGATCTGGGCTTCAGAACCTTGCCCGCGCAACGCCTTCTGGTTATCGGGTCGGGAGTGCTGGTTGCCGTGGTGTCATTTTTGGTGGTGTCACGTACCCGTTTCGGCGTGTGGCTGCGCGCGGCGGTGGACAACGCGGAGATCGCATCTTCCTTGGGTATTCCGATACGGCGCGTCCAGTGTCTGAGCTTCGCTGCGGGCGCGGCTCTGGCTGCAGTGGGCGGCGTGCTGGGAGCTGAGCTGATGCCCATCGAGCCGTATTACGCGCTGAAGTACCTAGTGCTCGTGCTTGCGGTGGTTGCGGTCGGGGGCATGGGAAGCATTCCCGGCTCGCTGCTGGCGGCCTTGGTGCTGGGTACGCTGGAAACTGCCAGCAAGTACTTCGCTTCCGAGTGGGGAAGTACCTTTTTCTTTGTCGCCATGGGCGCGTTGCTGGCCTGGCGGCCGCTGGGGATTTTCAAGCGATGAGTCAAGCCAACGCCGTGGCAAGTGCTTCGCGGTGCGCCCCGCCTTGGCGGGCGCCGCTGATCGTGGCCGTGCTGGGGCTATTGTGGTTCTGGCTGCTACCCGACTTCCTGGGCTTGCTGACGCGCATCGCCTATATGGCGCTATTCGTTCTGGCGCTTGATCTGGTAGTCGGGGTGTCGGGTGTTGGGACTCTGGGCCATGCGGCCATGTTCGGCATTGGCGCTTATTCCGCGGGGATCGTCGCGTTGCGCTGGTATCCCGATCCTTTAGTGGGACTCGTGGTGGGAAGCGCATGCGGAGCGTTTGTGGCCGCTTTGTCCGGCGCTTTTTTGTTGCGTTATCAGGGCTTCACTTTTTTGATGCTCACCATCGCAGTCCTGCAGATTCTTCAAAGCCTCGCGAATAAATTCCGCGATTGGACCGGAGGCGATGACGGCCTGAGTGGATTTACGGTGTCGCCATTGCTCGGCATGTTCAGGTTTGATATGAAGGGGCAGACCGCAGCCTTGTATGCGCTTACGGTGCTGGTAGTTGGGTATTACGTCGCGCGGCGCGTGGTCGATTCTCCGTTTGGTCTCTCGGTGCGTGGCATCAACCAGAACCGGGCGCGTGTGGCTGCCTTGGGCACGCCTGTGTTCAAGCGTTTATGGGCGATGTACACCATTGCGGGCGCACTTGCCGGGGCGGCGGGTGCCGTGTCGGCGCAGTCGAATGCCGTCGTGGGTTTGGACAGCCTGGGCTTTACGCTGTCGGCAGAAGCTTTGGTCATGCTGGTTCTGGGCGGCTCCGGGCGGCTGCACGGCGCCCTGGTGGGTGTCGTCGTCTTCACGCTGTTGCACCATACCGCCTCGTCGATGAATCCCTACCACTGGCTTTTCATCATCGGCGCGGCTTTGATGGGCGTGGTATTTTTCTCGCCTGCCAAAGTTTGGGATGCGCTGCGCCGGCGTATGTCGCGGACAAGCACTAGTTCGCCATGAGTGCGATATTTCGCACCGACGCCCTAGACAAGCATTTCGGCGGTTTGCACGTTACGCGTTCCGTCTCTTTAACCTTGAATGCAGGCGAGCGCGTGGCGCTCATCGGTCCCAACGGTGCCGGCAAAACCACCTTGATCAATTTGATTAGCGGTGTGCTGAAACCCAGCGCAGGCCGCATCTGGCTGAATGGGCATGACGTGACATCCCACACGCAGGGGCGGCGGGTCAAGGCCGGCCTTGTGCGGACGTTCCAGTTGACCACCTTGGCTCCGCATCTGCCGGTTCAGCGGCAGGTGGAACTGGCGCTCTTCGAGCGTGAAGGCCTAACGGGACGAATGTGGCGGTCGATCGACAGGTATCCTGCATTGACCAGGGAAGCCCTGACGCTACTGCAAACCCTGGGTCTGGGCGATCAGGCTGATACGGCTACCGGCTTGCTGGCTTACGGCGAGCAACGCCTCGTCGAGATGGCTCTTGCCTTGGCCCTGCGTCCCCAGGTCCTTTTACTCGATGAGCCTATGGCTGGCGTCCCAAAAGGCGAGAGTGCGCGTCTGGCGGCCGTGCTGGCTACGTTGCCAACGGATACGGCGGTGTTGATCATCGAACATGACATGGACCTGGTTTTCCGCATGGCGGGCCGCATCATTGTCCTGGCGGACGGCGCCATCCTGGCGCAGGGCTCGCCCGACGAAATCCGCTCGCATCCGCTGGTGCGCACCGCCTACCTGGGGCATTGACCATGGCCAATGCGTTGCTGGAACTCAAGGACGTGACCGCCGGATACGGCCGGCTCACCGTGCTCAACGGAATGAGTTTCTCGGTCGATCACAAAGACCGTTTGTCTATCATCGGGCGAAATGGTGTCGGCAAGACAACCGTCTTGCGATCCATCATGGGCCTGACTTCCTGGACCAAAGGACAGATCGTTTTTGATGGCACCGACCTCGCCGGAATGTCCACCCATGAGCGCGCGATGCTCGGTCTCGGGTATGTGCCGCAAACGCGGGATATTTTTCCATCGCTCACGGTTGAGGAAAATCTGCTGGCCGGCCTCAAACACCGTCCACACAGCAAGCTGGACGAGGCATACGCCTTGTTCCCGCGGCTCGCCGAACGCCGCAATAACGGCGGCATGCAATTGTCCGGCGGCGAGCAGCAAATGTTGTCCGTTGCGCGGGCTCTTCTGGGCCGTCCGCGATTGCTGTTGCTGGATGAACCGCTCGAAGGCCTGTCCCCGCTGATTCGCCAGGAGCTACTGAAAGCGTTTTTGCTCATGAGCCAGGAGATCGGAATTACCGTGGTCATGGTGGAGCAGCAAGTCAAGGAGGCGCTTGAGTATTCCCGGCGCGTTTTGGTCGTGGAGCGGGGAGTCCTAGTACACGCCGGAATGTCACAGGACTTGCTGGACGACACCGCGGCTCTGGAACGTTTTGTTGGCGTCGCAGTGCACTAAGAAACAAGTGTTTGCCGATTTGGCAAGTTTTCGTATACTGTACACACGGACTAGCAAAGGTCAGTCCGAATGTAAAAACTAAAAGAATTTGTAGCGACTTTGCCCTCAGCGGATGGGCGCGTTTGGGACTACTATTTTCAGGAGACCAATGTGGGTGCGAATCAAGACGTGGACGCAATTCTTGCCAATGACGCCGGCGCTGCCAACAAGGAAGTGAAAGCGGTTCCGATAACGGTGCGGGATCGTATCCCCGTGTTGGGACTGACCGAGTATTGGTACCCGGCCCTTAGGGCAAGCAAAGTAGGTACAAAGCGTCCTGTGCCGATCCAGATCGTCGGGCAACACTTGGTATTTTTTCGCGATGCCGCCGATGAAGTCGTAGCGCTTGCGCGAGCTTGCCCGCATCGGGGCGCCCATTTGTCCCACGGCAGTTCGCACTTCAAGGGCACGTTGACCTGCCCGTACCACGGTTGGACGTTTGACGGAAAGGGCAACTGCCTGGCGGTACTTGGCGAAGGCCCGGAGTCCGAAATCCCCGGAAGCCGAGGTACCCAGGCGCGCGCTTATCCAACCCAAACCTTGCGCGGAACGGTTTTTGTCTGGATGGGCGAAGGCAAGGCAGCGCCAATCGAAGAAGACGCGCCGCCGGAACTGTTCAGCGACAAACACCTTGTGTTCGCTTCGGAGCGGATATGGAACGCGAACTGGCGCCCGTCGCTGGAGAATTTCTCGGATGCGCATGTTTTTTATCTGCATCGGAATTCGCTCGAAATGATCATGCAGCCTCCCGCCGCGTTGATGGCGCTTGCGCACTCCGGGCCGACGCGGCCCCAACTGCTGCGTATTAACGATCGTGCCTTGGCGTTTGACCCTAAAGCTGCGACAGTGTTGAATTATTCTGATCAGGCTGCTGGCGACCATGCGCGGACTGGCGGCGGCAAAGCTCCGGACCGGCGCGAGTTTCAAGATACATACCCGGCGCTTGGTGGGCAGAAGTGGCCTCCAACCCGTGCGCGGATGTATATAAGCCAAATATGCGGCACATTTCGCGGCTTGTTTTCTCCATCACCCGCCATGACCGGGGCGGCGACTGAATGGGGTATGGGTGTGCATTTGCCGTGCACGGTTCGGGTGGACTACCGGCGGCTGATGTTCACGCGCTTTGAAGTACCGATGGACGAAAACCGCACCAATAACTTTTACTTCATTGCGGTTCGCAAAGGCAGTCTCCTCAACCAGCTTTTCTGGCGCACGTACATCACTGGGTATTACCTCTGGAAAGCGATAAACAATTTTTCAAGCCAAGATGGCCACATGGCGGAAATCACCGATTACACGACGCCAGAACGTCTTTCGCCGAGCGACAAGTTTCCGCGCGAGTGGCGCCGCTTCGTTCTCGAGTGTGGCCGCCGCCCGAATATGGCGGCCGAGAAGTAGGCCCTCTTTTAAGCGGCGCTTACGGCTCAGAGCATGTTCATGCCGCCACCGGCACTTAGCGTCTGGCCGGTAATGTGACCGACGTCGTCCGACGCAAGGAAGGCGATGCCGGCCGCCTGTTCATCGGACGTAGCCTGGCGCCCCATTGGAACGATGTCCAGGGTGCGTTTCGTCATCTCCCGGAAGTACTCGGTTTCCTTGCCCTGCAGTGCGCGGATGCCACGGGCCACGATGCGGTCCGGTTGGGTGTCTGTTGGACCGGGGGAGAAACAGTTGCACACGATGCCGAATTGCGCGTTCTCGCGAGCGATGCTGGTCGTAAGTCCCATCACCGCGCCTTTGCCGGCGTTGTAGGGCGCCCGGTCCCACAGGCCGTTACGCACGGACTCGGCGCCCACGTTGACGATGCGTCCGAAACTGCGCTCTATCATGTGCGGCAACACGGCGCGGCAACAATAAATCGTCGGAAGAATGCTGCGGTTCATCTCTTCCACGATCGCGGCCGGTTCCCAAAGATGGAAAGGCTTGAGGTCGGTGGCGCCGCCAATGTTGTTCACCAGAACGTCAACGCGTCCCAGTTTCTCCAGCGTGAATGCCATCAGCGCCTGCGCGCCTTCCCAATGCATCAGGTCGCCTACGAACATTTCGCAGCGAACACCCGCTTGCCGCAAGTCATCGTATGTGCGCTGCGCTGCGACCTGTGAAGCATCCGCGATCACAATAGCCGCGCCTTCCGACCCGAAGCGCCTCGCTGCGGCACGCCCGATACCTTGGCCCGCGCCGGTGATGATGCACACTTTGTCCTTTAATCGATTCAGCAAGTTGTCTCCTCAAATAAAAGCAATGGTACCTCAGCCACAGGCCATGAATACAGAATACCGAGAACGGCCATGATGATCAAAATCGCGTGATAAATCGCCCTCTTGTGTAATGACAAGCATGGCTCCGAAAGTACCTGATCGTGCGGTGCGCGCGGAAGTCTCCGCTGCGAGAAAACGAAAGGCCACATCTTCAAGAATGCATTCAACTCCTGGCTGTCTATGCTGTCGTTGACGAACTTCCTGGCGGCATGACCGCATGCGCAGTGGCACTGCTCAGCCGGCACGCCATCAAAGCAGCGTCAGCTTTTGCAGACCGGTCCAGCGCTCCCCGGGCGCCAGTCGCGCGGGTCGTGCGATGCGGGCGGCTTCGACGCACACCATATTTTGGTAACCGTTCGCGGGCATGTCCGCCAGCGCCGCACATTTCTCCGGGCCGGGATTCCAGACCACGGCATCCTCGAATCCCTGCTGGTGTATTTGCAGCCGGAACTCGTGGTGGTCGCGCGACTCCCGCAGCAACAGGTCGCGGTTGACGCCGCTGTAAACGCGGTCAAGATCGCCGCCCGGCTGGAGCCACTCGTCCTGCTGGACCTGGATGGTGTCGGCCACCGCGTCCCAGTATTGCAAGCCCGAAAGTCCGTGCAAACTGGTTGCGGCCAGTGCGCCGACACGCAAATAGGTGTGTAGCGCGCCCGTGAACTGGAGCGGCGTAGCCCCCCGGTTTTCGCACGACATGGTGATCGCCAGCGTTCCGGCGCTTATGGACACACGCAGTTCCAAAACAAAGGCATGCGGCCAGCTGGCGCGGCTTGCGGCATCGTCGCTCAGCCGCAAAACGGCCAACGCATCGTCAGCTCCTTGCTGGGCCAGCACCAGCCGCCAAACCTTGTTGCGTGCAAAACCATGGCGTTGCAAGGGGCCGCGTGTATTGAACTGCGGAAAGATTACGGGCACGCCACCGCGGATCGCGCTGCCCGGGGCGAAACTGCTTTTGGGCGACAAATAGAGTTGGTTGTCTGCCCCCGCTGGCACCCACGACACCACGTGGCCGCCATGCAGCAACACCGTGGCACGAGCTCCGTCCGGCGCGCGCAACTCGACGGCGTCGAGGCCTCGAAAGCGTGACAGTTCGATAACGGATGGCATCGGTGTGGGCCTTCCAGTGGGGTTTGTGGCCTGCGATGGTACTGCTAGTGCAGTGAATCAATCTTGAGTGA
>JANYBQ010000045.1 GCA_025360705.1 Betaproteobacteria bacterium
CCATGCCAGTACCCAGCAGCGCCAGAAGGCCGCTTGGCGGATCGGGGCATAAGTCTGCCTCCGGCATGAGTTGCAGCAGGCCGGTGCGTCGGGCAATGGATCACGCGGTTGGGTTGCTGCCATTCTTTGCGGCCTGTTTAGGCAATTCCGCCCGGTTGAACGTTTGCCAGGAGCCAATGCAGCATCCCCTCTTGCGTAGCTTGGCTGGTATAAAGCAAAGATGCTAGATCTCTTGCCACTTCATTCCACGATCGATGCATTGGTGCGTGCCTTGTCCGTAACAGGGGATCCGCGGCGCTGCTAGCAGTTTGACGCCGAGACGCAAGAAGCATTGAAGGCTGATGTAATCCAGAATTTCGAGGTCGCGTACGGACAGAGCTGAAAGATGATGCGGCGCTGGATTGCGGTCAACGCAGCCGCTGGTGATGTCGATGGTGTGCCGATCCGGCAGCTTATCGCGTGGCAGCCAAAACCGGCCTGATTGACGATATCGAGACCTGGATGGATTTTCATAAAGCCCGTAATCAGACGTCGCACACGTACAACCGCGCCATTGCGCAAGTGGTATTCGACATGGCCCCCGTGTTCGCCGGGCGCGCGCTGCAACTACTGTCAAAGCTGGAGGATCGCAATGATTGACTTGCCGGAAAAACAACTTGAGCAAGTGCGTGAGATCGTCAAGTTTCATCTGCCCGAAGGCGAAGTGTTTGCCTTTGGTTCGCGCGTCAGCGGCAGAGCGAAAAAGTTTTCGGACCTGGACCTCATGATCAAGGCCCGCGGTACTTTATCTTGGCGGACGATGGCTGAATTGCGCGAGGCCTTTGAAGCCTCCGATTTGCCGATTACGGTCGATGTCGTGGACTGGAGTAATTGCACTGAACAATTCCGGAGCATCGTTGGGCCCCCACTCGTGAGCGTCTTTTAAACGCAGTTATCGTGGATGTCGCTCCAGATCATGCAATAACCGGTTCAACCGCGCTGGCCCGGCTCTGGCAACTGGCGCAGCTGCCCGACACAGGGCTGTTGTATGCCCGGTTAACCGGCCGGGAGCCAGTTGTTCCATCTTCTTTTCCGGTATCCACCGCTGCACAGAGCACCATCGCCGCAGCGGCGCTGGCCGCCTGCGAGTTGGGCCACGCGCGTGGAGCGGGGCGCCAGCAGGTGCGCGTGGACATGGCGCATGCGGCGCTCGAATGCAGCAGTTGGTTCAGCCTGGACGGTGTAAGCCCCGACCCGTGGGACAAATTTTCGGGCCTGTATGCCTGCGCCGACGGCTGGGTACGCGTGCACGCCAATTTCGCGCATCACCGAGACGGTGCATTGCGGCTGCTCGGGCTGGACCCGGCGAACGCCACGCGCGCCAATGCCGAAAAGGCCCTGTTGGGCTGGCGCGCGATTGCCTTCGAGACCGCTGCCGCCGATGCCGGCCTGGTCGCCACGGCATTGCGCAGCTTTGCGCAATGGGACGCGTCGGCCCAGGGGCAGGCTTTGGCCGCGCAGCCGCTGTTCACGATAGAGCGTATTGGCGACTCCGCTCCGCTTGTGTTGCCGCGCCTGGCGGGGGATGCGCGGCCACTGACCGGCCTGCGGGTGCTTGACCTCACGCGGATCCTGGCCGGCCCGGTCGGCACGCGTGCGATGGCCGCATACGGCGCGGATGTGCTGCTGGTCAACGCGCCGCATCTGCCCAACATCGAGGCAATTGCCGACACCAGCCGGGGCAAGTTATCGGCCCATGCCGACCTGCGTACGGCGGCCGGCAAGCGTGCGTTGCGGCAGGTGTTGTCCGATGCGCATGTGTTCGTGCAAGGGTATCGTCCCGGCGGCCTGCAGGCCCTGGGGTTTGGCGCGCGGGAAATTGCCGCGCAACGCCCGGGTATCGTGCTTGTTTCGTTGTCGGCGTATAGCCCCGAAGGTCCGTGGTCGGGCCGGCGCGGCTTCGACTCGCTGGTGCAGACCGCGATGGGTTTCAACCACGCGGAAGGCCAGGCCAAAGGTGACAGCCAGCCGCGCGCCATGCCGATGCAGATACTCGACCATGCCAGTGGGTACCTGATCGCGTTTTGCGCCGCTGCGGCCTTGCTGCGGCAACAAAGCGAAGGCGGTAGCTGGCATGTGCGCCTGTCGCTGGCGCAGACCGGGCAGTGGCTGCGCAGTTTGGGACGTGTGGCGAACGGGTTTGCGGTGGTTCCACCGGATCGGTCCCCTCATCTGGAGAAATCAAACTCGGGTTTTGGCGAACTGCTGGCTTTCCGCCACAGCGCGGAACTGGAGCACACGCCGGCCAGGTGGGTAAGGCCGTCGATGCCGCCTGGCAGCCACCCGCTGCGCTGGCCTTGAAGCCCATGCGCTATTGACGGTTCGGATTCAACAGGGTTCAACTGGGCCTGTCGAAACCAGCCCGGACTAACGCACCCGCATTCCTGGCTGCGCACCCGCCGAGGGCTCCAGCACATAGATGCCGGGCTTGGCCTTTTCATCCGTATGGCTGGCCGCCAGCACCATGCCTTCGCTGATACCGAACTTCATCTTCCGTGGTGCGAGGTTGGCGACCAGCACGGTCAGTTTGCCGACCAGATCTTGCGGCTTGTAGGCGCTGGCGATGCCGCTAAATACGTTGCGGGTCTGGCCTTCGCCGACGTCGAGGGTCAGCCGCAACAACTTGGTGGAACCTTCGACCGCTTCGCAATTGACGATCTTGGCAATACGCAGGTCAATTTTGGCGAAGTCGTCGATGGTGATGGTGGGGGCGATGGGCTCGCCGCCGGGCAGTGTTGGCTTGCCAATTTCCTTGGGTGATGCCTCTTGCGCGGGCGCTTCAAAAAGTGCTTCGAGTTGTTTGATGTCAACGCGTTGCATTAAATGCTTGTATTGCGCGATCTTGCCCGGTGCCTTTTTCCAGTCCGACCACTTTGCTTCGTCTGGCAGTCCCAGAAACGTTCTCGACTGCTTCGCCAATATAGGCAAGATCGGCATAAGCCAAATGGTCAACGCGTTGAAAGCGGAGATGCAGAAGGTGCACGTGGTCAGCAAGTCCAGGCGGACGTAGTCATTGCCTTCCTGCTTTGCTTTTGCCCAAGGCTGCTGTGAATCGTAGTACTCGTTGACTTTGTCTGCAAAAGACATCGCAACGCGAATAACCTTGCTGTATTCGCGTGCCTCGAATGCCGCCTCAATTTCCATGGCCGCCTCATGAGCATTGAACTGCTCTATCCAGCCATCGTCGGACTTTAATTCGCCACCAAACAATCTGGTCAGGAAGCCAGAAGCCCGACTCGCGATATTCACGAACTTGCCCACCAGATCGCTGTTCACCCGCGCCATGAAATCGTCCGCATTGAAGTCGATATCTTCATTGCGCCCGTTCAGCTTGGCGGCCAGGTAATAACGCAGCCATTCGGGGTTCATGCCCAGGCTTAGATACTTGAGTGGGTCCAGACCCGTGCCGCGGCTCTTGCTCATCTTCTCGCCGTTGTTGACGGTCAAAAAGCCGTGCACGAAGACCTTGTTGGGCGTTTTGCGGCCGCTGAAATGCAGCATCGCGGGCCAGAAAAGTGTGTGGAAGGTAACGATGTCCTTGCCGATGAAGTGGTACTGCTCCAGCGCCGGGTTGGCCATGTAGGCGGCATAGTCTTCGCCGCGTCTATCGAGCAGGTTCTTGAGCGACGCGAGGTAACCCACGGGCGCATCGAGCCACACGTAAAAGTACTTGCCCGGCGCGTCGGGAATTTCGATACCGAAGTAGGGCGCGTCGCGGCTGATGTCCCAGTCGCTCAGGCCCTCGCTGGTGCTGCCGTCCGCGTTCTCGCGTTTGGAAAACCACTCCTTGACCTTGTTGGCAACCTCCGACTGCAGACGCGGTTTACCGTCGATGTCCAGTCCTTGGACCCAGTCTTCCAGATACGCCACGCAACGCGGATCGGACAGTTTGAAGAAAAAATGTTCCGAGCTTTTAAGCACCGGCGTGACACCCGACAAAGCCGAATACGGATGGATCAAATCGGTGGGTGCGTACACCGCGCCACACACCTCGCAGTTATCGCCGTATTGGGCCTTGCTGTGGCAGTTGGGGCATTCTCCTTTGATAAAGCGGTCCGGCAGGAACATGTTCTTCTCGGGGTCGAAGAACTGCTCGACGGTGCGCGTCTCTATCAGCGAACCATCGGCGCGGTCGCGCAGCTCGCGGTAAATTTGCCGGGCCAGTTCGTGGTTCTCCGGCGCGTCAGTGGAGTGCCAGTTGTCAAAGGCGATATGGAATCCGTCCAGATACGGTTTGCGCCCCGCCGCGATGTCGGCGACGAACTGCTGCGGTGTCTTGCCGGCCTTTTCGGCCGCGATCATGATAGGCGCGCCGTGGGCGTCGTCGGCTCCCACGAAGTTCACGTGGTGTCCCTGCATCCGCTGGAACCGCACCCAGATGTCGGCCTGGATGTATTCCATGATGTGGCCGATGTGGAAGTTGCCGTTGGCGTACGGCAAAGCGGTGGTGACGAAGAGTTGACGTGACATCGGTTATTTACGGCGAACGAGTGCAGTGAAGGGCCGGTGTGCCCGGAGCGCGCAATTTTAGTTCCGGCGAATAACCCGACGAGCGACTTGCGGGAGGGCTCGAGAACTTGGGTCAGTAGTTGGCGGGATCCGGCCGGCGGCGCACTCAGCTCCGCGGCTGTCCTTCCGGCCTCGCGGCCTCCCTCCTTTATGCCGCTGCGCCGAGCGCCCCACCGACCGGATCTGGCGGAGCGCTGTGCGACACATCCAGCCGTGCTCGCCGGCTGCGGGAAGTACGCGGTGGGCGGACTGCGCCACTCGCAGCCGGCGGACTAAAACGTCAATCAGGCAGTCCCGCATTCGAACCGTGCACGCGACCCTGCTGGCCGCCGAGGATGCTGGGGTGGGTGGCGCAGCGGCATCAAGGGTGAATCCGGGCCCTAGGCCACGGAGGGGGAGTGTGTCTGGCATGAGCAACGAACAGGAGGTGAAAGTCCAAACCTGAGGCCCGGACAAAGGGAACTCAACACCGAGGAGGCAAGTGCACTGCTGTGGGGCACCACGGCTTGTCCAGAGGGATGCCAAACGCTGGTTGGCCCGCGAGGGGGTGTGCGGTAGAAGCCGTAGGTGCGTGTCACCCGTCGAACGAGAGTAAAGCGCCGTAAGGCGTGTGCGCTGGATGAGCCCGCTCCCAAGGGCGAAATCCGATATTTGTCCGCTAAAGCGCATGCGTAGTGGCGACGATGGGGGATCGAAGTTCGTTGTGTCTTACCCAGAGAGATCTGCTGTGGCTGCGCGCTTGGGATGGTCCTGGCCGCGCTAACCCGTAGGACGAAAGAACGAGGGGCCAGTGGCCCAGCAGAAGTCAGACAACTGCGTAGTAGCAAAAGGCTGGTGAAAGCCAGTCCCAACCCAAACAGGGCCTGAGCCTGGACGGGGGAGCGAAGGCGGTTGCGGTCGAAAGAATGTCCATGCAACTTGAGTTGAACTTTGAGGCAGCCGTTGGGGTGGCAAGAGCACCCGGCGAAGGCGCGAGGGCTGGCCCGCGAAGGCCGGCGCGAGCGTGCGCGCCGCCCAAGTCAAAGCTCAGACGAGAGAATGCCGGGACGGCGACCATGCAAGAAGTGATCGAGCGATTGGAGGGTGCGTTTGATGCCGTGGCGGCCAACAAAGGGGCCAGCGGAGCCGACGGGCAAAGCATTGAGCAACTGCGTGAGCAGTGGCAAGAGGTGCTGCCTGCACTGGGCCAGGCCCTGCGGCGGGGGAGTTACAAGCCCGGAGACATCCGGCGCGTGTGGATACCCAAAGCAGGGGGCGGGCAAAGAGGGCTGGGCATACCCAACGTAGTGGACCGGGTGGTACAAGAAGCGGTGCGCCAAGTGTTGGAGCCGCTGTACGAGCCGACATTTCATCCGGCAAGCCATGGGTTTCGGCCCGGGCGAAGCTGCCATACGGCAATCCAACAGGCCAAAGGGTATCTGGAGCAAGGGCGCGAGTGGGTGGTGGATATCGATCTGGAGAATTTCTTCAACCGAGTACACCATCAAAGGCTGATGTCCCGGCTCGCCTTGCGGGTCGCGGACAAAAGCCTGTTGTGCCTGATCGGACAGATGCTCAAGGCTCGCGTGGTGATGCCCGAGGGTGTGGTGGTCAGCAACGACGAGGGGGTACCGCAGGGCGGACCGCTGAGTCCGTTGCTGAGCAACATTGTTCTTGACGAGCTCGACTGGGAGTTGCAAGAACGTGGCCACTGCTTCGTCAGGTACGCCGACGATGCCAACATTTATGTGCGAAGCCAAAAGGCTGGGCAACGTGTGATGGCCAGCGTGAGTGGGTTCATCGAGAGGCGGCTGCGTCTGAAGGTGAACACGAACAAGAGTGCCGTGGCGCAACCGCAGGATCGCCACTTCCTGGGCTTTAGTCTCCGGCGCGAGCCGTTGGATGGGCGTGTGGAGGTGGATTTGTCGAAGCGAACGAAAGAACGCATAGGCAACAAGCTGGGGGAGTTGACGCCCAGAAACTGGGGAAGCTCGCTCAAGACGTGCATCACCAAGATCAACGCGTACACGGACGGCTGGATAGGGTTCTTTGGAATCTGCACGGAGCAAGTTGAGGTGACGCTCAACAGGCTGGATGCCCATATCCGCAGGCGGCTGCGGGCGTTGGAGCTGCGCCAATGCAAACGCAAACGAACAATTGTGAGAAAGCTGATTGAGTTCGGGATCAAGGCCAAGACGGCGTGGCGCACGGTCTACACAGGGCGCAAGTCCTGGTGGGCACTGAGCCATACGTATGCAGTGGAACGAGCGCTGAACAATTCCCTATGGGAAGAGCGCGGGCTCGAGACACTGGCACACCGGCACTGGGCGCATCCCGAGCGCATGGTCGCCTCCATGCCAGAGCAATACACGCTGGCATGGGGATAGTCGAGGTCGTCAGACCAGCCGCAGGGGTACAAACCTGCGGCGCCGAAGAGCCGTATGTGAACAGCACAAGTACGGTTCTGTGAGAGGGGCCCTCAGCGATGGGGGTCCCTACTCGATCATTCGCGGAGCCGCCCACCCCGGCGTCCTCGGCTCGTACACATCGGCCCCCGTTTCCGCAACAGTCCCATCAGCCATCAGCCATCAGCCATCAGCCATCAGCCGTCAGCCGTCAGCGCAGCCGCAAAGGATCGCGCCGACGCTCGACCATCGGTTTGGCGCCAAAGCCGTCATCGGGCAGGGCGTCCGGATTTGCGGGGTCGCACCAGCCAAAAAAGGCGCATATCTCGGACCTTTGCTTCTGCGCGTCGGCCACGCCCAGCGCCATCAACTCGCGCGTATAACCGGGCTCGAACAGCAGGTAACTCGCCAGCACCGCGCCTTTGACGTCCGCCGCGTTGGAGGTGACACCCATGCCACCCAGCAGACTGCGTATGGCGGGCGGCAGCTCATGCACATAGCGCGCGGCCATGGCGTCGAGCCGCTGCGACGGCGCGATCAGCAATAGTTCGACCGGCCGCAGGCCGCTGCCCTGGCGCGCTTCGACCGGTACCAGCGCAATCGTATGGTTGATGCGGCGCACACGCTCCACGTCTACGGCCAGCGCATCCAGGAAAATATTCGACAAGGTGTGGCCTGCGATCTGGGCCAGTGACGGGTAGGTAGCGAGCGGTGCCGTCGCCGTATCGGTCTTCGGCTCGCTCATGCGCCCCGCTCCCACCACCAGGATACGTTCGGCGCCCAGATGGATGGCGGCGGCCACCGGCGCGGACTGGCGCATCGACCCGTCGCCGAAATATTCGATGCGTCCCTCGACCTGCAATGGGGTAGCCGGAAACACAAACGGAATCGCCGACGAGGCCAGCAAATGTTCGTGCGTGATGCGCCCGCGTACCGCATAACGTTGCGACCGCACCCAGGGCGCGATGCCCTCGGCGCCTTCAAAAAATGTCACGTGCTCGCCCGAGCTGTAACTGGACGCGGTGACCGCCAATGCCTGCACATGGCCCTGGTTTATGAGGGCGGGCAGGCGGTCCAGCGGTACCATGCTGTGCAGCAGATTGAGCAAAGGTGCGTTGTCCAGCAGGGACTTGGGTTTGAGGCGGCGCCATTTGGCCAGCACCCAGCCCAGCGACAGCAGCGTCAACCAGCTCGCGCCGGTGCGCAACACGCCCAGCGAGTCGGCCCGGTACACCTGCCCGGCGTGAAAGTTTTTCCACACATCGACCATCTGGCGTACCGCAGCCTCGAAGTCGTCCGCGCCACAGGCCAGTGCCGAGGCGTTGATGGCACCGGCCGAGGTGCCGGTGATGATCGGAAAAGGGTTCGGGCCGCCAACGCAGTTGCAGGCCTTGCGGATGTCGGCGATGGCCTCCAGCACGCCGACCTGATACGCCGCACGGGCCCCGCCACCCGTGAGTAACAGGCCGGTCTTGGGTAGCGCCGGCGGGTAAGCGGACATCGCGCCATTATGGGGCGGTTGGCGCCGACCCGGCAAGGGCGCGCTTCGCTAGACTACGGAGCTTCAGGAGTGAATCGATGGCATTAACAGAGCAAGGGCTGATGGACGCGCTTAAAGGCGTGATCGACCCCAACACCGGACAGGATTTTGTCTCCACGCGCGCTATCAAAAATGTGAGCATCACGGGCGGCGACGTGGCTTTCGACGTTGAGCTTGGTTATCCGGCCAAGAGCCAGATACCGGACTTTCGCAAGGCGCTGGTGGC
>JANYBQ010000051.1 GCA_025360705.1 Betaproteobacteria bacterium
CGCCTCGCCGGACTGCTCGATGGTGCTGGTTGCACCCACGCGCGAGATCACCCGGCTTTTCGTCAGGCCGGGAATGAACTCGGGTAGACGCTCGTAGTCGACCAGCGTGTTCCACACTATGGCCGCAGCATTGCCACGCTCAGCGCAACCGGCAACCCCAAGGTGCAAGCCGGCTTCGGCCCACTGGTGGAGGGGTTCATACGGGTACCCCTTAACGACATGAGCGCGCTGCGCAATGCCGTCGAAGGCAACCCGAATGTGGTGGCGGTATTTTTTGAAGCCATCCAGGGTGAAGGCGGTATCCATGCCATGCATATCGACTACCTGCAACAAGTACGTGCCTTGTGCAACCAGCGCGACTGGCTGCTCATGATCGACGAGGTGCAATGCGGCATGGGGCGTACCGGAAAATGGTTTGCGCATCAATGGGCCGGCATCCAGTGCGATGTCATGCCGCTGGCCAAGGGACTGGGCTCGGGCGTGCCTATAGGCGCCGTGGTCGCGGGCCCGAAAGCCGCCCATTTATTCCAGCCCGGCAATCATGGCACCACGTTTGGCGGCAACCCGCTGGCGATGCGCGCCGGCGTGGAGACGCTGCGCATCATCGAAGAAGACGACCTGCTGGCCAACGTCGCGCTGGTGGGCACGCATTTGCGCGCTGCGCTGGCGCGTGAGCTCGCGGCCGAGTTGGCCTCGGGTGCCGTGCGCGAAATCCGCGGCCAGGGCCTGATGATCGGCATCGAGTTGACAGAACCGTGTGCGGCGCTGGTGGGTCGCTGCGCGGACAACGGCTTGCTGATCAGTGTCACCGCCGACACCGTCATCCGCTTGTTGCCGCCGTTGATCATGACCACTTTGGAGGCCGACGAAGTCGTGGCCATTCTGTGCCCGCTGGTTAAAACCTTATTGGCCGGCACGCCATGAAACACTATCTGCGGTTCAGCGACCTGGACGCCGGCGAATACGGCTATCTTTTCGAACGCGCCGCGCTTATCAAGCGCAAATTCAAGGCTTATGAAAAACACCACGCTCTGATCGACCGGACGCTGGCGATGATCTTCGAGAAAGCCTCCACGCGCACCCGCGTGAGTTTCGAGGCCGGCATGTACCAGATGGGCGGCAGCGTGGTGCACCTGACCACCGGCGACAGCCAGATGGGGCGTTCGGAGCCGATCGAGGACACGGCCAAGGTCATCAGCCGGATGGTCGATCTGGTCTTGATCCGCACTTACGAACAGACCAAGATTGAGCTTTTTGCGGAACATTCACGCGTGCCGGTCATCAACGGGCTGACCAACGAGTTCCATCCCTGCCAGATACTGGCGGACATCTTCACCTACATTGAACATCGCGGATCGATTGCAGGCAAAACCGTGGCCTGGGTTGGCGACGGCAACAACATGGCCAATACCTGGCTTCAGGCGAGCGAGATTCTGGGCTTTACGGTGCACCTCAGCACGCCGGGCGGGTATGAAGTCGATCAGTCGGTGGCGGGCATCCGCTCCAGCGAAAGCTACAAGGTTTTCAAGCATCCGCTGCAGGCCTGCGTTGGCGCCGATCTGGTGACCACCGACGTCTGGACCAGCATGGGTTACGAGGCTGAAAATGAAGCCCGCAAGAAGGCCTTTGCCAATTGGCGTGTCGATGCTGAAATGATGCGTTTGGCCAAGCCCAACGCGCTGTTCATGCATTGCCTGCCGGCGCACCGGGGCGAAGAAGTCGATGCCAATGTGATCGACGGCCCGCAGTCGGTGGTGTGGGACGAGGCGGAAAACCGGATGCATGCGCAAAAAGCGCTGATGGAATACCTGCTGCTGGGAAAAATAACCGACACCACCGACATTTTGGCAGTGGTACCTTGAATGCGCCCTATCGAAACCACCCCAACCCGACTGCCATGACATCTCTTATCGACTGCCAAAAGCTGGACGCGCAAGACCCATTGCGCCAATTGCGCGACCAATTCTCGCTACCCGACGGCGTGATCTATCTGGACGGAAACTCACTCGGCGCCCTGCCCCGCGCAGCTGCCGCGCGGGTGGCAAAAGCGGTGACCGAAGAGTGGGGACACGGCCTCATCCGCTCCTGGAACGCGGCCGGCTGGTTCGACCTGCCACAACGTCTGGGCGACAAAATCGCCACGCTGATCGGCGCTTCCAAAGGCACGGTGGTGGCCACCGACACGACCTCGATCAACCTGTACAAGGTGCTGAGCGCGGCACTGAGTATTGCGGCACACGACACGCCACTACGCAAACGCGTGGTCAGCGAACGCAGTAACTTTCCGACCGACCTGTACATCGCGCAGGCGATTTGCAGCGAACGCGGCTACCAGCTTGACCTGGTCGAGGCAGGGCAACTCGCAACCGCGCTGACCGGCGACTTGGCCGTGCTGATGCTGACGCATGTCAACTACCGCAGCGGCGCCATGTTCGACATGCAGGCCATCACCGCAGCCGCGCATAAGGCCGGCGCGCTGATGGTCTGGGACCTGGCGCACAGCGCGGGTGCCGTGCCGGTGGAACTGGAGGGCGCGCACGCCGACTTCGCGGTGGGTTGCGGCTACAAATATTTGAATGGCGGCCCGGGCGCTCCGGCCTTCGTGTGGGTCCATCCCAAACATGCCGACCGCTTCTGGCAACCACTGGCCGGTTGGTGGGGTCATGCGGCCCCATTCGCTTTTACGCCCGATTACCAGCCCGCGCCGGGCATTACGCGCTACCTGTGCGGAACCCAGCCGATATTGAGCATGACCGCGCTCGAATGCGGGCTCGACAGCGTGCTGGCGGCACAAGACTGTGTGCCGGGCCAGTCCGCCATGCAGTCGCTGCGCGCCAAGTCGCTGGCGTTGACGGACCTCTTCATCGCGTTGGTCGAACAACGCTGTGCCGGGCACGACCTGGAACTGGTCACGCCACGCGCGCATTCACTGCGCGGCTCGCAGGTAGGGCTGGCGCGCAAGACCGGCGCGTTCGCGATCATGCAGGCACTGATATCGCGTGGCGTGATCGGGGACTACCGCGCCGGGTCGGGCGAAGGAGATGCGGCGAAGGACATCCTGCGCTTTGGCTGCACACCCCTTTACCTGCGCTTCACCGACGTCTGGAATGCCGTCGAACACTTGAAGCAGGTGATGGAAAGCGGTGAGTGGCAACGGCCCGAACACAACCAGCCACAAGCGGTGACTTGACATGAATACGCCCGAGAACATCGTCGCGCAGGAAAAGGCGCAATTGGACTTCAGCCAGTCCATGAGTTACAGCGACTATCTGCATCTGGACGCGATCCTGGGCGCGCAAAAGCCGCTCTCGCCCGATCACAACGAGATGCTGTTCATCATCCAGCATCAGACTAGCGAATTGTGGATGAAACTGATGCTGCACGAACTGCGCGCCGCCATCCGTTGTGTCGCCGGCGACGACCTGGGCAGCGCGTTCAAGATGCTGGCGCGGGTCAGCAAAATCATGGAACAACTGGTGCATGCCTGGGACGTGCTGGCCACCATGACGCCGCCCGAATACAGCGCCATCCGGCCGTACTTGGCGAACTCCAGCGGGTTTCAGAGCGCGCAATACCGCTGCATCGAATTCTCGCTGGGCAACAAAAACGCCGCGATGCTGAAACCGCACCAACACCGGCCCGATCTGCTGGCCATGGTCCAGACCGCGTATGAAGCCCCCTCGCTGTACGACGAAGCGTTGCGCCTGCTGGCACGTCGCGGCATTGCGGTACCGGGGTCGCACACCAGCCGCGACTGGACCCAGCCCTACGTCGCCGATGCGCAGGTGGTGCAAGCCTGGTTGGTGGCCTACCGCAATCCCAAGGAACACTGGGACCTGTACCAGCTGGGTGAAGAACTGACCGACCTCGAGGACGCGTTCCGCCTATGGCGCTTTCGCCACGTGACCACGGTGGAGCGGGTGATCGGCTTTAAACGCGGTACCGGCGGTACCGGTGGCGTGAGTTACCTGCGCAAGATGCTGGATGTCGTGTTGTTTCCCGAAATCTGGTCGCTGCGGACCGAGTTGTAAAGGGGCGCTTGAGCCAGTTGTCAGGGCGCGAGCACGCGCGGGCCGTCGAAGTAATGCCGGCAAAAACCGGCATCGAGCCGGCATCGGTGGTTTATGGAAATCCAGGGTTGCAATGGACATACGTACACCATCTACAAGCATTCCGCCTACATGGTGTCCTTGGGATCGGTTTTAAACTGACCAGATCATGTTTGCCTTAGCCCTGCTGTTTCTTTCCAGGCTGCGTTCGAATGGCTTATGCAATAACGCCTTTTCAGCCGTTGCGCTGGCAGCAGGTGCCGTGTTTGTGCCTGCATTCGCGACCGTTGCCGTGGCGGCTCCAAATATTGAAGTGGAGGCGACTCGCAGCGGCGACCTGATCGAGGTGCGGGCGCGCGCCACCATCAACGCGCCGCTGGCCATAGTGTGGAACACGCTGGTCGACTACGAGCGTCTACCCGAGTTCATTCCCGGCCTGACGAAAAGCCGGGTGATCTCGCGCGTGGGTGCAACCAGCACCATCGAGCAGTCCGGCGAGGCGCGTTTCCTTTTTCTGTCGATGCCGATCGAAATCACGCTTGAGTCGACCGAACGCCCGCCGAATATCGAGGTGCGGCGAATTGCCGGCACGGTGCGCTACCTGCGGGGACGCTATGAAACCGAGGTGCTGGGCACCGAGCCGGCACAGGTGCAGGTGAGGTGGATCGGTGCTATCGCACCCGAGGCCGATTTGCCGCCGCTGGTCGGGGAAGCGCTGATGCGGCTGTCGATCGAGCAGCAATTCGCTGGCATGGTGACCGAGATCGAGCGCCGCGAGGCGCTGCGCCAACAAGGCGCACCGATGTCCGGCGCACGGCAGGCCGCGCAACCCGTGTCCAGAGCCTCAGCACTGCCACCGGTCTACAGACAGCCGAGACAGTCAGAGTCGTTCCGCTGAAAAATCCCACCTGGCAGAACGCGATCGCAGCAGTCGCTTACGGCGCGCATCGCCAGCTTGTGGCTTACCAGTTCGGCCTGCACGGCTGCATCCGCCAGGTCTTCGCTCAGGTCCTCGACGTGTCCTTTGCATATCGCGTTGGAATGCCAAACAATCTTGTCATCCCCGATACTCAAGCACTATCCGTGTAGGGACGGCAGGCAGACAAACGAGCTTTCCGGAAAGCGGCGTCGCAAGGGCTGACCGGCTTTGCACTTCTTTACGCGGTGGTCACTAAGCCAACACGCACCCATGGATTAATCGCAGACACTCAGTGGCACTGTTGCAGACCCAAAAACACATGCACGAAGCCCCCCACAACGACGCGCCCCTACCCTCCACGCCCGCATCCCGCGACGTGGCCAGCATCGGTGCCGCGCCGCCGCGCGCGCGGCGGCGCAAAACCACGAAGATATGGGTCTGGCTGCTGCTGGTATTGCTGCTGGCGGGCGGTGCCGCGTTTTGGCAGACCCGGCTGGACTCGGCGGGTGGCATGGGAGCGCAGTCGGCGGCGCAGCCGCCCGCCAGCGCGGCGAGCGGCACCGCAGCGGCCGGCGGACGACGTTTTGGCGGCGCCAACCGGGTGCAACCGGTGTCGGTACTGGCGGTGCAGCGGCGCGACATCCGCATCATGGCAAATGCCATCGGCACCATGACGGCATCCAACACCGCCACGGTGCGTCCGCAGGTCAGCGGCATGTTGCAAAGTCTGAACTTCACCGAGGGCCAACAGGTCAAGGCCGGCCAACTGCTGGCGCAAATCGATCCGCGATCGTTCCAGGCCACGCTGGGCCAGGCCGAAGGTACCCTGGCGCGCGACAAAGCGCAACTCGACAATGCGAGGATCGATGCGACACGTTACCGCGACCTGTTCGCCAAGGACGCCATCGCCAAGCAGCAACTCGACACCCAGGAGGCGCAGGTGCGCCAGCTCGAAGGCACGTTGCGCTCCGATCAGGCCACGGTGGACAACGCACGACTCCAGCTTTCTTACACGCGCGTCACCGCTCCCATTCCCGGGCGCGTGGGTCTCAAGCAGGCCGACCTGGGCAATGTGGTGCAGCCAGGCGACACCAACGGCATTGTCAGCATCACGCAGACGCGGCCGATTGCGCTGGTGTTCGCCGTGCCGTCGGCGCAGCTGCCGCGTATCGCAGCGCGGCTGCGTGCCAGGCAGCCGCTGGAGGTGGAGGCGTTCGACCGCAACGGCAGCACGCGCCTTGCCGCGGGGCGTGTAGCAACCACCGACAACGCCATCGACGCGAGTACCGACACGATCAAACTCAAGGCGCTGTTCGCCAATGACAACGACGCCCTGTACCCGAACCAGTCGGTCAGCGTGCGCCTGCAACTCGATACGCTTGAAGACGCCCTGGCAGTGCCGCAAGCCGCGCTGCTGCGCGGGGCGCAGGGCTTCTATGTTTATGTGGTGGCGGCCGACAATTCCGTCAGCACGCGAGTGGTCAGGCCCGGCGCCACCGATAACGACTGGACCGCCATCGAAGGGCCGGTACGCGCGGGTGAGAACGTCGTCATCGACGGTGCGGACCGGCTGCGCGACGGCGCCAAGGTCGAAGTCATCGCTGCCGACCCCAAGTTGCGTGCCGGCGCCAATGTGCCACCGGAGGGCAGCGGACGCCGCCGCGGTCCGCGCGGCGCGGCCAGTGGCGCAACCGGTGGTGCGAGCGCACCCGGCGCGCCGAACGGCAGGCGCACGGCCGCCAGCGATGCAAGTGCGCCGCGCGGTGTGGCGCCCGATGTCGCAGCGAATGACAAGACCCGCAGCGCGCAACGCGGTACGCAGGCCGGCGCCCAAGGTGACACACCGGCCGATGGTGAGCGCCCTTCCGGCGACCGACCGCGCCTGCCGCCGGAGTTAGTCGAGAAATTGCGCGCTATGCCACCTGAAGAACGGCGTGTCTACATCGCCAAAATGCGCGAAGACCGGGCGCGGCGCATGGGTGGCGCCGCGAGTGCGCCCGCCAACTGACGCCGCCGGCAATCGCCAAGTTAACGGCATGAACCCGTCACGCCTGTTTATCGAACGTCCGGTAGCGACATCGCTGCTGATGCTGGCGATCCTGCTGGCCGGTTTGATGGCTTACCGCCTGCTGCCCCTGTCGGCGCTGCCGGAGGTCGACTACCCCACCATCTCGGTTACCACGCTATACCCCGGCGCCAGTCCGGACGTGATCTCGACCACGGTTACCGCCCCGCTGGAGCGCCAGTTCGGCCAGATGCCCGGCCTGAACCAGATGACCTCGACCAGCTCGGGCGGCGCGTCGGTCATCACGCTGCGTTTCTCGCTCGGCCTTTCGCTCGATGTAGCCGAGCAGGAGGTGCAGGCGGCCATCAACGCAGGCGGCAATTTATTGCCGGCCGACCTGCCAATGCCGCCGATCTACAGCAAGGTCAACCCGGCCGATGCGCCGGTGATGACCATCGCGGTCAGTTCACCTTCCCTGCCACTCATCAAGGTGCACGACCTGACCGAGAACCGCCTGGCTCCCAAGCTGTCGCAGGTGGAAGGCGTAGGCCTGGTGAGCATTGCGGGCGGGCGTCGCCCCGCCGTGCGCATACAGGCCAACCCAACCGCCCTGGCATCCCTCGGGCTGTCGCTCGACGACTTGCGCTCGGCCATCGCCAGCGCCAACGTGAACCAGGCCAAGGGCAGCTTCGATGGCGCGCAACGTGCCTCCACCATCGACGCCAATGACCAGCTCCGGTCCGTGGCCGAGTACCAGAACCTGATCGTGGCGTGGAAGAACGGCAGCCCGTTGCGCCTGAAAGACGTGGCGCAGATCGTCGACGACGCCGAGAACCTGCGTCTGGCCGCCTGGGCCGACCGCACGCCGGGCATTATCCTCAACATCCAGCGTCAGCCCGGCGCCAACGTGATCCAGACCGTGGACCGCGTCAAGGCACTGTTACCCAAGCTACAGGCGACTTTGCCGGCCTCGATCGATGTGCAGGTCATCGCCGACCGCACCACCACCATTCGCGCCTCGGTGGACGATACGCAGTTCGAACTTTTGTTGTCCGTGGCGCTGGTGGT
>JANYBQ010000224.1 GCA_025360705.1 Betaproteobacteria bacterium
CTACACCGGCACGCGGACCAGGGCGCAGGCTTTCAAGCATCTGGTGCAAGCCGGTGTGACCTGTGCCCCGGTGCGCGACCTGGATGAAGTGGTCAACGACGAACACATGCTCGGGCGCCAGGCGCTGGAATGGGTTGAGCACCCGCTCTACGGCCGCATGCCGCTGCCCAGATCGTCGCTGCGTTTCAGCGACACCCCCATGCCCGCGATCGAGCCCAGTGGAGAAATCGGACGCGACAACGCAACGGTGTATGGCGAATGGCTGGGCATCGGCGCGGACGGTGTTGCGCAACTGGTGCGCGACCAAATTATCTGAACCACCAATCTGGCGGGCGAACATGGTTGAACTACAGGGGTTGATCGGATACTGGCGGCTGGTGTCGTTCCAGGAGCAGGCCAGCGACGGTAGCTGGTTCGATGCGCTTGGCGCGGGCGCCAAGGGCAGTATCAGCTACTGGCAGTCGGGCCATATGCAGGTGCTGATCGGCGCATTGGACCGGCCGCGGTTTCGCGGCGAATGGTCGGCTATTCCAGACCGCGACAAGGCGGCGTGCCTGGACCATATGGTGGCGTATGCGGGGCGTTTTACGCTGACCGCTGGCCGGTTGCTGCACCATGTCGATGTGTGCTGGATTCCGAACTGGGAGGGACGCGACCTGGTTCGCCTGCCGAGCTTCCCGGTTCCAGGACAACTGTTATTGCGGACCGAGGCGGCCGCTGATGGCCGGCCGCGTCCGATGCAGGAGGTGTTGTGGCAACGCGCGGACTGAAGAGCGCGCTGTCGGTGTCAGCAGCGCCGCGGCGGGCCAGGTCCGCCGTGCCGCCTGCCGACCCGACCGAACAGATCGAGCTAGTTGCAACCGAGCTGTTTATCCGCAATGGCTACCACGGCGTAAGTTACCTCGGCATCGGCAAGGAACTGGGCATCACGCACTCCAACGTGCATTACTACTACCGCACCAAGGCGGCGCTGGCCGAAGCGGTGCTGCGCCGCGTGGCCAGGGAAACCCTGGTTGCAACCGACGCGATCTGGACCGACAGCGCGACCAGCCTGGTGGAAAAATTCGTTCGCATGCGCGACTGGACCTTCCAGTCCTATCTGCGTTTCAACCCGAATGGAAAAGGCGGACGGCCGTGGGGCTTGCTGTCGCGTTTTTCGATGGAGGCGGATGCCCTGACCACCGACATGCGCCAGACCATTCGTACAACTTTGCGCAAGCTCGAAGACGAGATCCGCGTGGCGGTACAAATGGCCGTCGTCAGTGGTGAGTTCGCTAAAAACACACCGGTCGAAGGGGTGACATTGCAAATCAGCAGCGTGATGTACCTGACCGGCCAGTTGACCCGTCAGGCTTCGGGATTTTCCCGCCTGGACGAGCTGCTGATGTGGACCATTGCCGGCCTGATCAAGGCCTATGGCGTACCGGCGAATCGCGCGCTGCGATGGCCGCCGATTACCGAGGCCGCTACCAAATCGCAGTCGCTAAAAGCCGCCTGAGCCATTAACGTCCAACCCGATTCATCCAAGGAGACAGCATGCAATTGCATACCCGACGCCTACTGACCACTGCCCTGTTGGCCACCCCGTTGCTGGCACTGTCACAGGCGGCACCATGGCCGTCCAAACCGATCAAGGCGATCGTGCCGTTTGCGGCCGGAGCGGCGACCGACATCGTTGCAAGGCAGGTGCTGGAGCAGGTGTCCCGGCAACTGGGCCAGCCGATCATCATCGAGAACAAGCCTGGTGCCGGCGGCACCATAGGCACCAGCGTTGTCGCCCATTCGGAACCGGACGGTTACACGATCCTGGTGCAATCCAACAGCTACACCGTCACTCCGTCCACCTATCGCAATTTGAACTACGACGCGGCCAAGGACATGGTCGGGGTGATTCCACTGGCGTCGGTGCCGATGGTGCTGGTGACATCGCCCACCAAAAACATACACACACTGGCGGACCTTGTGAAAGCGGCGCGGGCCAAACCCAACTCGGTCAACTTCGCGTCCGCCGGCACCGGTGGCGCAACCCACCTGGGCGCGGAACGCCTGCGTATCGCGGGTGGTTTTACCAGCACGCACATTGCCTACAAAAGTTCCGGCGAGGCCTTGACCGAGGTGATCGCCGGCCGGGTGGACTACTACCTCAGCCCGATCGGGCTGGCGCAGCAGTACTTCAAGGCCGACAAGCTGGTGCCACTCGGGGTCAGCAGTACCAAACGTGCGTCCTCGCTGCCGGACGTACCCACCACGGTCGAGGCCGGCTTGCCGAATTCCAGCTATGACGTGTGGATCGGCATGTTCGCGCCCGCCAAGACGCCGCGCGCCATCATCAACCGCTTGAACGAAGAGACGGCCAAGGCGCTGCGTTCGCCCGAGCTGAAAGAAAAGTTCAGCACGCTGGTGATGGACACCATGATCATGTCGCCGGTCGAGTTCGATGCATTTTTGAAGAAGGACTTCGAGATGAACGCCGAGCTCGTCAAAGCCGCGGGCATCGAGCCGAACTGATGCGCGGCCAGACCAAGCCCGCGGAGTTCCGCGGCGAGGTGCGGGAGTTCGCGCGCATGCTGCCGGACGGGTTGCGGCACAAGGTGATGCACAACCTGAAGCTTGAGAAAGAAGACTATGTCGCTTACCTGAAACTGCTCGAAGCGCGCGGCTGGATAGTCGGGCATTGGCCGAAGCAATACGGCGGCTGTGACTGGACGCCGTTGCAACGTTTCATATTCGAGGAAGAGACCAGCGAGGCCGGTGCGCCCTGGTTGATTCCGTTCGGCGTCAACTATGTCGGCCCGATTTTGTACACCTTTGGTTCACAGGCGCAGAAGGACCGGTTCCTGCCGCGCATCCGAAACTCGGATGACTGGTGGGCCCAGGGCTATTCCGAGCCGGGCGCAGGCTCGGACCTGGCGGGCCTGCGGACCCGCGCGGTACGCGACGGCGACCATTACCTGGTCACCGGCCAGAAGATCTGGACCACCTATGCGCAGTGGGCGGACTGGATTTTTTGCCTGGTGCGCACCAGCCAGGAAGACCGGCCGCAGAAGGGCATCTCATTCCTGCTGATCAACATGAAGTCATCCGGCATCACGATCCGCCCCATCGTCACGATGGACATGTGCCACGACGTGAACGAAGTGTTTTTCGACGCGGTGCGGGTGCCGGTTGAAAACCTGGTGGGCGAGGAGGGCGGCGGCTGGACCTACGCCAAGGTGCTGCTCAGCAACGAACGGGTGCTGGTGGCCGAGGTGGGGCGCTCCACGCGGCAGTTACGCCGTCTCGAAAAAATGGCGGACACCACCTTGCGCGGGGGCGGTCCGCTGCGTGGCTATGCGCCCTTCGCGCGCCGTCTGGCCGAACTCAAGTTGCGGCATTTTGTCTTGCAGTCCACCTGTTACCAGGCCGTGGCCGACGCGATGGCAGGCAGCCAGCCGGGCGCCGAAGCCTCCCTCATGAAAATTCGCGGCTCCGAATTGCAGCAAGACATCGCCGAGGCCATGGCCGACGCGCTGGGACTGGCCGGCATTGTCTACAACGCGCAGGACCTCGAGGGCATGGGCAGCGCGCCCGGCATCGGGCCGTTTGAAGCTCCCGGCATCCTGAAAGACCATCTGCATGGACGCGCCGCCACCATTTACGGCGGCTCCAACGAGATCCAACGCAACATCATCGCGAAACTCGCGCTGGGGTTGTGATGAACGATTCCACGCATTCCATTCTCGACGCCGAAACATTGAGCCTGTTTGCCGCCAGTGTGGCGCGTTATGGCCGGGATAAATACGACTTCGACCAGTACCGGAAGTTGCTGCGTTCCACGCCCGGATTCAGCCTGGCGGCCTGGAAAGACTATGCGGACATGGGCTGGCTGGCGGCTGCGTTGCCGCTCGATCAAGGTGGCTTCGACAGCCAGCCTGCCGCGATCGCCGCGCTGATGCGTTATGCGGGAGAACATCTGGCGCTGGAGCCGCTATTCGCCAACCTGGTTCTAAGCGGCCGTTTGCTGGCGCTGTGCGCCCCGGCGTCTGGCGCTGCGTTGGACAGGCTGCGGGCGTTGGCAAGCGGCAAGCGCTTGTTTGCGTTGGCGCATGCCGAAGATCTTGCCGATGGGGTTGGGGGCCAAGTCGCAACGCTTTGTAGCGCTGGCAGAGTGTCGGGTGGCAAGGTCGTGGTGCTGCATGGGGACGTGGCGGACGAACTGCTGGTCACCGCAGTGGTCACCGACGAGCATGGCACGGACCACGCTCACCTGGCCATTTTCTCAGTCGACGTGGCACAGGCCGGCGTACGCAAGACCGTCTACAAGTTACTCGATGGCCGCGGCGCGGCTTCTTTTGAATTCGACCAGGCCGCAGCCAATTTGCTTGCGCCGCGCGAAAGCGCGACCTTGCTGCTGGCCCAGACGCTGGACGACGCGCGTATGGCGTTGTGCGCCGAGGCGCATGGTGCCATGCGCGCGCTAAACCGCATGACGCTGGCCTACCTGAAGGACCGGCGGCAATTCGGCCGGCCGATCGGCAGCAACCAGGTTCTACAGCACCGCATGGTCGAACTTTTCATGCTGGAGCAGGAGGTCGCCGCCGTCATCGGAGCCGCGCAGCGCGCAGCCGGTCAGGCAGAGCCGATGCGCCAACGCGCGATCATGGGTGCGCTGACGCATTCCATCACCGCCGGCCGGCAGATCTCGCATGAAGCGGTGCAGATGCATGGCGGCATCGGCACAACCGACGAACTCGCGGTCGGGCATTATTTCAAGCGCATCATGGTCATCAACCACTTGCTGGGCGACCGCGATGCCCATCTGGATGCGTTTGCACGGGCCGATGCCGCCTTGGCCAACGCAGGGCGCGGTCCGCTGGACCCGGCAGTATCCGCATGAAGTGAAAGTG
>JANYBQ010000058.1 GCA_025360705.1 Betaproteobacteria bacterium
GGCCGAGCGACACCTGGCCGGTATAACCCACCAGCACCATAAGCCCGAGGCTGGCCACGCACATGATGAACAGGTAGGTAATTTCGCCCACGTAGTATTTGGGCAGCAGCCATGGTGCCGCCAGCAGTGCCATAAACAGCAGCGTGTAGGCAACACGTCCGACTGGATAACGCAGCAGCGTCTGGCCGTCGCGGTAACTGGTGTCGTAGGGGAAACGCATGGGGCTGCCGTGACGTCGTAAATGTTCAGACGCGCCGGCCGTGGGCCTCGCCCAGCAGGCCACGTGGCCACAGGATCAACACACCGATCAATACCAGATACGCCATCGCGTCCTTGAATCCGTCGGGCAGGTAAACACCCGCGAACTGTTCGATCAACCCCAGTAGCAAGCCGCCCACAATCGCCCCCGGCACGCTGCCGAAACCACCCAGCACCACGGCTGCCAGCGCCTTGAGCACCACGATCCACAGGCCGATATCGACCAGCGCTATTGGCGCCAGCAACAGCCCGCACACCGCCGCAATCGCGCCCGAGATCGCCCATACCAGCGAGGTAACACGCTTGACACGAATACCGCTCAGGTAGGCCGCCAACTGGTTTTGCGACGCGGCCTGGATCGCGACACCGAGCGCTGTCTTTTTAAGGAACCAGAACAGCACCAGCGTGATGACCAGTGCCGCCGCCACGATCACCAGGCTCAGGTCGCTTATAACGATGCCGCCGAACTGCGTCTTGTGGTCGGTCCAGGGCGTGGGAAAGGTGCGCGACTGCGGACCGAAGGCCATGCTGACCAGCCCTCGTACCATGAAGGCAATCGCGATCGTCAACATGACGCCCGCGAACTGCGGCTGACCGACGATCAGACGCATTACGCGTGCATCGATAAACCAGCTGAACGCCGCGGCGAACAACACCGTGCACAAGGCCGCCAGCCAGAACGGCCAGCCAAGTCCCACGATCAAACCCCAGCCGACGAACGACGACGCCATCAACACGTCGCCGTGCGCGAAGTTGAGCACCTCGGTGGCTTTGTAAGTCAGCACCAGGCCCAGCGCCACCAACGCGTAGATCGCGCCAATGGCAACGCCGTTGATCGCGAGCTGCAGCACCTGGGCCAGCGCCGGGCTCATCGCGATGTAAGCGTGGGTCATGCCTTGATTCCCTTCACCAGCGCCGCATGTTCCTGCTGGAACCGGGCGAACGATTCGACCGCGCTGGTGTAGCTGTGCCGTGCCCGCTGCGGCAATTTATGGATGACCTCCCCCATGCGCTCAGCTTGCAGCGGCATGGCGTCGCTCTCGCCGATACTCGCGCGGCGCACCAGGCCGCCGCCGCTGACCAGCACTTCGCCGCTGACATCGCAGGCCTCGCTGGCCAGCCATCCCACCAGCGGTGCCACCAGCGCCGGGTCGAAATCATTTTGCATGTCGTCGAACATGTAGGGCGCGGTCATCCGCGAATAGCCATAAGGCGAGATCACGTTGGCCAGCACGCCACGGCTGCGTCCCTCGATAGCCAGTGCGCGCATCAGGCCGATGACCGCGGCCTTGGACGCGGAGTACGCGGCCATGCCGTGGTTGGCGTAAAGGCCCGCGCTGGAAGCGGTCAACACCACGCGGCCGTAGCCCTGCCTGATCAAACGCGGCCAGGCCGCGTGCGCCAGATGCAGGTTGCCGAAAAAGCCGACGTCGAACACGGAACGAAAATCGGCCATGGTTTGTTTGTGAAAGCTGGCGGCTTTGTCGATCCCCGCATTGGCAACCACGATGTCGAGGCGCCCGAACGACGCAAGCGCTTGATCGACCATGGCGCGCCCGCTGTCCGGGTCGGCTACGTCGCTCCAGTTGGCGTCGGCCACGCCGCCGGCGGCGCGGATCGCATCGGCGGTTTGCCGGGCCGAGGTCCGTGCATCCGCTTCACCCGCGTGACGGCGGTTATTCACCAACACCGAAGCGCCGCGCTTTGCCAGATGCAGCGCATAGGCGCGGCCCAGGCCGTTGCCGGCGCCGGTCACGATGGCAGTGCGTCCGCTCAGGTCCTGCGTTTGTTGTGTCATGGTTTTCCCCATGGAAAAAAGCGGGGTACACGGCGCATGTAGTCGGCGTAGGCGGGCTTGGTCCTGGCCAGGTAACGCTCCTGCATTGGGGTGGCCGAACCGGCGCTCATGAACCAGGTTACGTACAGCGGGCACACCAGCGCCACCCAGCCCCAGGGATGCACCAGGCCCAATGCGCCGAAGCTCCACCAGATGGTGGCTTCGCCGAAATAATTGGGATGGCGCGACAGGCGCCACAGGCCGGTGTCCAGCACCTGGCTGCGCTCGGTACGTGTCTTCTTGAAATGTTCCAGTTGCAGATCGCCCACCACCTGAAAATAGAACCCGACCGCGAACAATGCCACGGCCGGCACATGTTGCCATCCCAGCGCCTGGGGCCCCGCGGCTACGGCGGCGATCAGACCGAGCGACCAGAGCCAGACCGTCACGCCCTGCATGGCGAAGACCTGGAAGAAACTCCACCACCACCAGTGCGCGCCAAAACGCAGGCGCCATGCCGCGTAACGCCCATCTTCCTTGCCGTGTTTGGCGTTGCGCAGGCCGATATGGATTGACATGCGCAGGCTCCACAGGGTGACCAGGACCGCCACCAGAATCTCGTGCGGCGACCAACTGCCGCGCCGCGCCAGCAAAACCAGCACCGGCACCGCTGCCACCATCGGATACGCCACATCCATGATGCCGGCGTCGCGGCGCAGCAGGCTGATGATCCACACCACCGTCAGCAGCACACCCGTAATAACGGCCGCGCGCATGTAGAGCGCCAGGAACCAGGTCCCTGGCGACGTCGGGGTGCTGAACAGCCATGCCAACCCGATTAGCAGTGCAGCAACCGGATAGACGAACTCGCGCGTCGTGCCCACGCGCAGCTCTGGCCGGCGGCGAAATACCAGCAGCGCCATGACCCAGACCAGCCACAACACAACCCCGACCAAGGGCAACACGGATTTGAAGCTATTCATATTGGCCCCCACGCTCGGCACTGCGTGTCCTCGCTGCCCCCGAGGGGATGTTCGCTTGCTGGAAGCGGTTCAGCGCTGCGCTCATACACCACTCAACAATCCGTCGCGCACATCCGAGCCACTGGCCCAGCAGGAATGGGTGCCGCTGCACAACTTGTGCGGTAGTTCGATGCGGCACACCGGGCCTTCGGCAAAACGCTTGCTGTCGATCAGCAGGCATTCGGACCGCTGCGTGTTCTCGTTGGTGATAAAGCTCACCAGGTAACCGTCGTCTTCATCCCGGGCATTTATGCGAGGAACAAACGGCGCCTCGCTGGCGTACTCGCCTTCGGGCAGGCGGACCTCCCACGACTGGCCCGTGAGCAGATCGTGTTTGACGTAGCCGTGAAACAGGAACCAGCCCGGCACCTGCACCGCGCTGTAGGCGTAGCGGTACTTGCGGCCGGCGTAACGCTGGTTGATCATGCCGAACTCCAGCGTACGCGGGTCCAGCCGCTGCTCGGTGGTCTTGCCGGTGGCCAGGTTAAAGCGCCAGCGGTGCAGCCGCGTCTTCATCTTGTACTGGTCCAGGTAGGACATCATGCGTTCGTAACCCTTGGGCGCGCCGTCGAAGTTTTTCGGCTCGGGTTCTTCCTGGAAATATCCGTCCAGTACGATTTCGTCGCCTGCTTCATACGCGTTCAGGAAATGCAGCACGAAGGTCGGCGCGGCCTCGAACCAGCGGATGTCCGCCGGCTTGCCGCGGCGCGGGATGATCGCAAAACGCGAGTGCTGATCCGGGTGGAACTTGACCACGTGTTTTCCCTGCTTCAGCAGCTCGGGGTCCCAGTAAAGCGGGAAGTCGTTGAGGATCGCGTAGTGCTTCGAGAAACACATGTCATGCGGCAGGCGCGGGCCGGGCAGCCGGATCGGCACGTAATGCACCAGCTTGTCGTTCTTGTCGACTACGCCGTAGTGCATGTAGGGCGCGTGTTTGGAATAGTTGAAGAACAACATCTCGCCGGTGGCCTCGTCGACCTTCATGTGCGCCGATATGCCGTCCAGCGGCGACCACGATGGAATGCCCAACTGCTCCAGCGTGAACGGGTCGAGCCGGTAACCTTCGCCGCACTGGTAATACGAGGTCAGGGCCTTGCCCGCATGCACCACCACGTCGGTACTCGACGCGTCCTTGATGGCGCCGTGAGCGCCCCAGCCGGGCCGTTTCGAGTGCGCGGGGTTTTCCATCAGCCCGGCCCACAGGCGCGTGCCGGCTTCCTGTTCGGCGCTCAGGCCTTTGGTTTGCACGAAGCGGTTGCGATAGGTCGCCTGCCCGTCCTTGAAAGACATCATGTGGACCATGCCGTCGCCATCGAACGGATGGTAACGGCCAATCGACTGGTACACCGGGTTCTGTGTGTTGCGCAAGTAGACGCCGTCGATGTCGGCCGGGATTTCGCCGTGCAGCACCCGCATGTGGGTGGCGTTGACCTCTTCCAGCAGGGGTGTCCAGGCACCCTGCAGATAGGGATGGTCGCCCGGCTGGATGTCGCTGGGCAAGGTGCGTATGACTTCGGTTGGCATGCTGTCTCCGTAAAAATTTATGCCGCCAGCGTCGCCGGCAGCGGTAATGCCGTAAATGTCACGTCCCATGGCTTCACCGCCTGGCCGCACGCGCTGCAGGCCACCTGCGGTACAAAAGCCTGTCCGCAGGCGCGGTGCGTGGGCCGGATCGAGCTTGGCTGGTGCAGATGCTCGCGGCTGGCCCAGGTCGAAAAACACACCAGGTATCCGAACAGGTCGCGGCTCGACGGTGTGAGGCGGTAGACATTGCGGCGCGCGTCGTTCAGGTCCGGCTGGCTCAGCAACAGGCCTGAATCGACCATGCCGCCCAGGCGCCGCGACAACACGCTGCTGGCGATGCCCAGCACATGGCACAACTGATCGAAGTAGTGGCAACCCAGCACCACGGCAGCCACGATCATCAGCGACCAGCGGTCCACGCGCAGCCCCAGTCCCATGCCGGTGGCGTCGGTCGCCGAAAGGCGCGAGGTGCGGCCCGCATTGAGCGCCTGTGCCAGCAATGGCTGGTTGACCTTGAGACTGAAATGCAGGTCGTTCATGCCAGCCTTGTCGCCACACGCCGAACAGGCCAGCACGGGTACGAAGCTATGCCCGCAGGCCCGATGCAGCAGTTTTTCCGGCAAGGCCGCGCGGCGTACGCCCCAGCGCTTTTCCCACAGCCAGATCATGAGCACGTGGTCGTAAAGCTTCAGGCCGGCCTGGGTCAGGTGGTAGGCGAAACGCCGCGGGCGTTGCTGGTAGGCGCGCTGGCGTAACAGGCCCAGCAACATCAGCGTCTTGAGCCGGTGCGCCAGTGTGGGACGCGGAATGCCCAGGCGCTGTTGCCAGTCGTCGAAGCGCTGCACGCCGGTAAACGCGCCCATCAGCACCGCCACCGTCCAACGGTCGCCCAGCACCATCAGGCCATGGCTCAGCGTGCTGCTGGCGAGCGCATCGCGTGTCAGGTCGAGGTCTGGCGTGAAAGCCAGCGTTACTGCCGGAGCCATAGCTTCAGTCGTTGCAGGCGACCACGAAACTCACCACGGTAGCGCACGAGCCTCCGATATTGAGCGTCTGGATGCGCCGCGCGCCGTCGATCTGGCAATCGGCCGCCTGGCCAGTGACCTGTTTTGCCGCGTCGAACAACATCCGCGTTCCGGTGGCGCCCACCGGGTGGCCGCAGCCGATCAAACCGCCGCTCATGTTGATCGGACAGGCGCCACCGCGCTCGATCCGGCCGTCCTCCACCGCCTGCCAGCTCTGGCCCGGCGCGGTCAGGCCCAGGTGGTCGATGGCCATGTACTGCGTGGTGGTGAAACAGTCATGGGTTTCGACGCCCTGCATTGCGGTGATGTCGGCCACGCCGGCACGCCGCCAGGCGTCTTCGATGGTTTGGCGCACATGCGGAAACACATACTGCGCATTGGCGCTGCGCTCCAGCTTGTCCCTGAGTTTGAGCCCTGCATTGCGATGGCCCCAGCCGGCGATACGCGGCAATGCTTCAATGGATAAACCCAGCCGCATCGCGTGCGTTTGTGCAAACCGGGCCGACGACAGGATCACGGCACAGGCGCCATCGGTAATCTGTCCGCAATCCTGGCGCCGTGTGCCGGGTTCGATCACCGGGTTGGCGGTATCGTCATCGGTAAAACTCAGGGCCTCGAAATTCCATTTGCGGGTCTGCGCCAGCGGGTTGCGCTTGGCGTTGGCGTAGTTCAGTTCGGCGATGCGGTTCAGGTATTTGCGATCCAGGCCATAACGGCGCTGGTACTCCTGCGCCAGCAGGCCAAAAGCCGCCGGCCACATGAATTTGCAGGCTATGTCTTCATGGCCCTGCCAAGCCGCGGCGTTCTGATTTCGCGATGCCACGTCACCGGGCAGGTTCTTGAACTCTTCCACGCCCAGCACCAGTACGCAGTCGTATCGGCCGGCCTCGATCTCGGCCATCGCGGTCAACACGCCGAGCGACGACGACGCGCAGGCGCCTTCATGGCGCATGGCTGGCACGCCCCACAGTTCCGGCACCACCTGCGCCACCATGGAACCCA
>JANYBQ010000075.1 GCA_025360705.1 Betaproteobacteria bacterium
GCCCGCTTCGCGCAAGGCTGACCCCCCTTTTTCATTCCAACTCACGAAGGAGCCTGACATGGCAATTAACAAGGCGGCAGCGGCAACAACCCAGGGCCGCTCCTTGCACATCGGCCTCAACGGTGTCAGCGGCGACGCTTATAGCGGCTGGAGCGGACCACTGGCGGCCTGCGAGTTCGACGCCAACGACATGGCGGCACTGGCCAAAACCAAAGGCATGAAATCGACTGTGCTGCTGACGAAAAAAGCGACCCGTGCCAACCTGCTTTCAGCCATGCGCGGCGCGGCCAAGTCCCTCAAAGCGGACGACCTGTTCTTCATGACGTATTCAGGCCATGGCGGCCAGGTGCCGGATGTGAATCACGACGAACCGGACCGCAAGGACGAGACCTGGTGCCTGTTCGACGGCCAGCTGATCGACGACGAGTTGTATTTCGAACTCAGCAAGTTCAAGGCGGGTGTACGTATCCTGGTGTTGTCGGACAGTTGCCACAGTGGCAGCGTCACGCGCGAACTGCCGCCACCACCCCCACCGCCGGGACAGCGCGCCAAATTAATGCCCGACAGCGTGGCCAGGCGGGTCTACGAACAACACAAAGCGTTCTACGACAAGCTTCAACTGGATGTCGCCAAGGCCGCCAGCAAGGCGGTTGTAGATCCGGATGTAGCGCTGGCGCAGGTCGGTGCCACCGGGCAGGCCACCGCACTCGTGGGCAGCTTCGACCCGGCGGTAATTTTGATATCCGGTTGCCAGGACAACCAGACCTCGATGGACGGTGACCACAACGGCGCCTTTACCGAGCAGCTGCTGAAGGTCTGGAACCACGGCGCTTTTACCGGCAACTACAGCAGCCTGCACGCGCGCATCCGGGCCGGTATGCCGGCCAGCCAGTCGCCGAACCTGTTCGTGCTGGGCAAAGCAGCCAACTTCCTGGCGCAAGCACCATTTTCGGTCTGACGGCAAGGGGAACGCATCATGGCAACCCAGGCCAAAGACATCACCTTCATCATCCCGGGCCAGGCCCAGCAGGGCAGCACGGTGTCGGGCGCCACGCGCGGACGTAGCGGCGGCACGGTAAAAACTTCGGTGCGCGTGGGCGCGCAACGTGGCGCGGGCGACGCGGTACGTGTCACGGCGCGTCCGGGCCAAGACGTGGTGGTGCTCACCATCGCCAACGGCCCAACGCTGGTGCTGCACCCCGAGGACGCACGCGACCTGTTGCGCGCGCAGGCCACCGGGGCCACGCGCAGTGCGATTGCCGCCGGAAAACCGGACGAAGTGGTGGTTTCGGCCCAGCTTGGCTGGCCCGGGCTGGAAGCCGGCTCCACGCGCGGCGCGACGCGCGGTTGGATGGGCCAGGCTGTATTGAGCGCGGTCGATGTGGTCACGGGTCTGTTCAAGGATCCGGCGGTCAACCTGGCCACCGCGGCCATCACCCTCAAGGTGGACGGCGCGGTGGACGAAGGTGTCTACCAGCTAGCTGCAGAGACGTTGCCGGTATCCCTCAAGGACAGTGGCCTGAAGCGGCCCAAGGTCGATGCGGCCGACGACGGCGGTCCGCTGCTGGTGCTGGTGCACGGCACCTTCGTGGACACCGTCAGCACCTTCGGAAAATTGTGGACCCTGCATCCGCAGACGGTGCGTGACCTTTTCACGCAATACAAGGGACGGGTCTACGCACTCGACCACCCAACGATGGGCGAGAGCCCGATCGCCAATGCGCTGGCGCTGGTGCGTGCGCTGCCGGCCGGCGCGCGCCTGCATTTGTTGACCCACTCGCGCGGCGGACTGGTTGCCGAAGTGCTGGCGCGTGCTTGCGGTGGTGGCGCTTTGAGCGCGGACCAACTGGCATTGTTCAAGGATGAACGTTACGCCACCCATCTGGCCGATCTGCAGGCACTGGCGAAGATGGCCCAGGCCAAGGGCATCAAGGTCGAGCGTGTGGTGCGCGTGGCATGCCCCGCGCGCGGCACCCTGCTGGCGTCGAAACGCTTCGACGCCTATCTGTCGGTGCTGCAGTGGGGGCTGCAACTGGCCGGTGTGCCGGTGGCGCCGCAACTGGTCGATTTTCTGCACGAGGTGGCGCTGCGGCGCGCCGACCCCAGCGTGTTGCCGGGCATCGAGGCGATGATGCCCGAGAGCGCGGTGGTGGCATGGCTCAACACCGGCACCGAGACCATTCCCGGCGACCTGCGCGTGATCGCAGGCGATTTGCAGGGCGACTCGGTCGGCTCCTGGGTCAAGACATTGCTGTCCGATGCTTTTTACTGGACCGACAACGACCTGGTGGTGCAGACGCGTTCGATGTACGGCGGCTCTCCGCGTGAAACGGGCGCTGCAAGCCCGGGCGCGAGTTTCCTGCTTGATCGCGGCGCCAAGGTGACGCACTTCAATTATTTTACCAATGACCGTACGGTGGCCGCGATAACCAGCGCCTTGAAAGACGCCGCCCCGGCCGACTTCGCCATCGGGCCGCTGTCCTGGGCTGGCGAGGATGCCAGCGGAACACGCTCCGCCAAAGCCGTGGCACGGTCGCGCGGCGCGCCTGGCGTCAACCGCGCGGACCGGCCGGCGGTATTCGTGTTGCCCGGCATTTTGGGCTCCAACCTAAAGCTCGACGGCAAACGGATCTGGCTCGGATTCCGGTTCGTCAACGGGCTCATGAAACTCGCCTGGAGCCCCGCCACTGCCGCACGTGTATTGCCCGACGGTCCGATCGGTCTGAGTTACGACGACCTGATAGAACGCCTGGCCGACACCCACGAGGTGATCCCGTTCGCCTACGACTGGCGCCGTCCGATCGAGGACGAAGCGCGCCGCCTGGCCGCGGCCGTCGATGCCGAACTGGCGGTACGCACCACCAGCCAGAAGCCGGTAAGGCTGCTGGCGCATTCGATGGGCGGGCTGGTGGCGCGCACGATGCAGCTTGAAAAGCCCGAAACCTGGCAACGCATGATGGCGCGGGACGGCGCGCGCTTGCTGATGCTGGGCACGCCCAATGGCGGCTCCTGGGCGCCGATGCAGACGCTGTCGGGCGACGACACCTTCGGCAACGCGCTGGTGGCTTTTGGATCGCTGTTCAACAACGGCGGCGCGCGCGCCATGATGGCCGGCATGCCCGGTTTCATTCAGTTGCAGGCCGCGCTGCTCGACCCAAAACTCGGCCTGGACAAGGAGGCTACCTGGCAGAAACTGGCCGACGACGACATGGCCGCGTTGCGCGAGCGCAGTATCTGGCACGACGTACTGGCGCAACATGCGATCTATGAATGGGGCGCGCCGCCGCAGGCCGTGCTCGACCAGGCCGTGGCGCTGCGCCGGCGGCTCGATGCGCAGGTGGCGACGCTGGGCGCCGATGCGCAAAAAATGCTGCTGGTAATCGGCCACGCGGCCTTTACGCCGGCCGGCATCGCCATGGGCATCGATGGGCTGGAATACGACAACACGCCCGATGGAGGCGATGGCCGCGTCACGTTGGAGAATGCCTTGTTGCCCGGTGTGCGCACCTGGAAAGTGGACGCCGAACACGGCAAGCTGCCCGATGTGTCGCAGGCGTTCGCGGCGTACACCGAACTGCTGGTTTCCGGTCAGACGGCTTTGCTGGAGGCTTACGAACCCGCAGCCCGCGGCGCGCGTTCGGCGGGTGTGCGCGGTGCGGCGGACACCGGTGCGGTGACCGCTCTGGTGCGCAGCCGTCCTTCGCACGGGCTGCAGGGATCGCTTCCGCCTTCGAGCCCGTCCGATGTGCTGGGCATCGATCAGGGCGCCGAAGGTTTGCGTGCCAGCGGCAAGACCGCGGCGCTGACGGTCTCGGTGTTCAATGGCGACGTGAAGTTCGTGCGCCAGGCGCTGCTGGTCGGCCACTACCGGTCGATGATCCTGACCGGCGCGGAACGCGTGGTGGACGGGCTCGTCGACAAGGGCATGAGCCGGGCGCTGGCGGCCGGCCTGTACCCCGATGCGGTGGGTTCCAACTCCATCTTCGGCAACCTGCGCAAAAACCCCGACAACCCACTCGAGATGGCGCGCCCGATGGCCGCCATCGTGGTCGGGCTTGGGGAAGAAGGCAAGCTGCGCCATGTGGACCTGATCTACTCGGTCCGGCAGGCCGTACTGGCCTACGCGCAGCGATTGTCGGAACGCGAAGGTGGCGCATTGGCCCAGTTCGAGATGGCGGCGACGCTGATTGGCAGCGGTGGTACCGGCATCTCGGCCGGCGCCGCCGCGCAGTCGATCGCCCAAGGTGCTCTGGAAGCAAACCTGAAGTTGCGCGACAGCGGCTGGCCACAACTGGGGCGGATAACGGTGGTCGAGCTGTACCTGGATCGCGCGGCGGATGCCTGGCGCGCGTTGCAGCAACTGCAGCTGGCAACACCGAACCGGCTCAAGGTCGAGGGTAAGGTCGAGTCCGGCGTAGGAGCGTTGCGCCGCTCGCTCGACTCCAGTTATCGCGGCGCCGCGTACGACTACATCAAGGCTTTGACAGTCGACGGTGGCGACCCGGCCAACCCATGTATCGCCTACACGCTGGACACCCGGCGCGCCCGCACCGAAGTACGCGCCCAACACGCGCAAGGCACCTTGCTGCGGCAACTGGTAGCCCACGCGTCCAACGATGCCAACACCGACATCCAGGTCGGACGGACCCTGTTCAACCTGGTGGTACCGGTCGAGATCGAGCCCTTTCTGGGCGGCGCCAGCGAAATGGTGATCGAGCTGGACGAAGGCACGGCTTCGATTCCGTGGGAGCTGCTCAACACCAACCCGGACGCGCAGTCGGTCGATCGAAGGCCGTGGGCGATCCGCTGCAAACTGATACGCAAGCTGCAAACCACCCAGTTCCGGGACAAGGTCATGGATGCAAGCCCCGACGACAGCGTGCTGGTGATCGGCGAGCCTTTGTGCGACCCGGCGATGTATCCGCGCCTGGAGGGCGCGCGCCGGGAGGCGATCGCAGTGGCCGGTCGCCTGATGGCGCCTGGCAGCGGCCTGGCCGCCGACAAGGTGTGCTCGCTGGTGGACCAGAACGACGCACAGACCATCATCAACGCCTTGTTCGAGCGGCCCTACCGTGCCGTGCATATCGCCGGCCATGGCGCGGCCACGGCCAACGGCGGGGTGGTGTTGTCCGGCACGGACACTTACCTGGGCGCCAACGAAGTGCGCGCCATGCGGACCATCCCGGAACTGGTTTTCCTGAACTGCTGCCACCTTGCCGGACGCGATGCCGCGACCACGCTGGCGCCCTACAACCGCGCCGCGTTCGCTGCCAATATCGCCGAAGAACTGATTCACGTCGGGGTGCGTTGCGTGATTGCAGCGGGCTGGGCGGTAGAGGACGCGCCGGCCGAGCAGTTCGCGACCAGTTTTTATGCCGCATTGCTGGGTGGCGCGCGTTTTATCGAGGCCGTCGGCGTGGCGCGCGCAGCCGCCTGGGAGGCCAACCGCGAGGGCAACACCTGGGCCGCCTACCAGTGTTACGGCGACCCGGAATGGACCTGGCGGCGCGAGGGCACAGACGCACAGCCAGCGGCTCAACCCCTGGGTGACGAGTTCGCAGAGGTCGCCTCGCCGGTGTCGCTGGCGCTGGCGCTGGAAACGCTGGCCATTGGCAGCCAGTACGGGTCGGCGGACCCCGAATGCCAGCTCGACAAGCTGCGCTACCTGGAGTCCGAGTTCGCGCCGCTGTGGGGCGGCATGGGCGCGGTTGCCGAAGCTTTTGGCGTGGCGTATGCGGGTGCCAACGCGATCGACCAGGCACTGACCTGGTACCGCGTGGCGGTGGACGCCGAAGACGGCAGTGCCAGCTTTCGCGCCGCCGAACAATTGGGAAGCCTGCTCGCGCGGCGCGCCGAAAAACGCCAGGATGCGGCAGGCATCCGGGCTGGCATTACCCAACTGGAGCAGTTGCTTGCGATGCGGCCGACGATAGAACGCGAAAGCCTCGTCGGCTCTGCCTACAAGCGCCTGACGATGGTCGAGTCGCGTGCGCGGCGCGGGCGCGAGGCGCAGGCGGCATTGCAAGCCGCCGCGCAGCATTACGGCGCGGCCGAAGCGCTGGCGCGCAAGGTCGGGGCGGACAAGCTGATTTTCTATCCGGCCAAGAATGCCATCAGCTGCGAACTGCGCGCGGCGATGCTAAAAAAACGTCTGCCGATACTGGATGACGACCGGCTCAAGACCGTGACCGATTCGCTGCACAAGGCCGTGACCGAAGCGCCTGACTTCTGGTCGGTTGCAGGGCAGACCGAGCTGCTGGTGCTGTCGGCGCTTGCCAGGGCAGAGCTCGCCGGTGCACTGGCCGGCGTGCTGGCGAGCCTGCGCGACCTAAAGGCCCGTGTGCCCGCCGCCTGGATGTGGGATTTCGTCTACGACGGGGCGCAGTTCACCCTGCTGCCGTATATGCAGATGGCCAGCGCGGCTGAGCAGCAGGCCGCGCAAGAGTTGCTGGATGTGCTCAAGGAAATGGCGGCGGACTGAGAGCACCGCCGATCTCTTACGACCGTACGTGCATAACCCCGCCGTCCACCACCAGCGTGGCGCCCACTACATAGTCGCCGGCGCGCGATGCCAGGTAAATCGCGGCGCCAGCCATATCCTCGCTGGTGCCGACACGGCCGGCCGGAATACGTGCCGAAACCTCGGCCGCGTTATCGCGCGCATCGCGGTTCATGTCGGACGCAAAAGCGCCCGGCGCAATCGCAGACACCACGATGTTGTCCTGGATCAAACGCAGCGCCATGCGTCGCGTCAGGTGGATCAGCCCCGCCTTGCTGGCCGCGTAGGAGTAAGTCTCCAGCGGGTTCACGGCGATGCCGTCGATGGACGCGATGTTGATCACTTTGGCGGGCCGGGTCGCGCCAGCCAGGCGCAGCTGCGCGCTTAAAGCCTGGGTCAGAAAAAACGGCGCCTTCAGGTTCAGGTCGACCACCTTGTCCCAGCCGCTCTCGGGGAACTCGTCGAACGGTGCGCCCCAGGCCGCGCCCGCGTTGTTGACCAGGATGTCGAGCTGCTGTTCACGCGCGGCGAACGCGGCCGCCAGCGCCCTGGCGCCTCCCACCGTGGAGACATCGGCCGGCAGCGAGACACACGGCCCAAGCGCGCACATCTCGGCTGCGGCCTCGTCGCAGGCCGCGGCTTTGCGCGCCGAAATATAAACCCGTGCGCCGTGCGCCAGAAACCCTTCGGCGATCATGCGGCCAATGCCGCGCGAGCCGCCGGTGATCAGAGCGGTGCGGCCCGTGAGGGAGAAAAGATCATTCATGGGAGGGCTCCTGGTGCCTGAAGGCAGGTGTGAAAGCGCCAAGCTTAGCCACAAAATCCAGGTAACGGCGGCTCCCGCGCGCCACCGTCATCCAGGACGCGTCTTTACCGACGGTGAACGGGTGGTGGAGGTCTACTACATCGAAGGCAGCCTGCATGCCCAGGGGTTCATGATGGTCTATCTGCCAAGGGAAAAAATTCTGATCGAGGCCGATGCGTTCACACCCGGCCCACCGAATACCCCACCTCCCGCCAGGCCGAACGACCAGAACCTGAACCTGGTGCAAAACATGGAACGCCTGAACCTCCAGGTGGAGCAGATTCTGCCGCTGCACGGGCGTATGGTGACGGTCACGGAGTTGTACGCGGCAGTGGGCAGGAAGAACTGATCGGCGCTGGTTTGGCGGGCGAACTGGACTCACCCGCTGCCGCTCTCGGCAACTGCGCCGGCTACCTCTTCCGGGACGATGTCCACCCCACTGCATTGGGGCATCAAATCGCCGCCTACCAGCTTTTCAGCGCGGCTATCGCTGCGGCGGTTCCTGAGCCGCAAGTCTGGATGTTGCTACTCGCCGGTGTAGGCATCGTCGGCATGCGTGCTCGCCACAGCGCCTGACCCGCCGCGCCCGAGATCACATATTGCGCCGGTACTGCCCACCCACCTCGAACAGCGCATTGGTGATCTGTCCCAGCGAACAGCAGCGCACCGCGTCCATCAATACCTCGAACACATTGCCGTTGGCGATCACGGTCTGCTGAAGGCGTTTAAGCATCGCGGGTGACTCCGCCGCGTGAAGCTGGTGGAACTCCGCCAGTCGCTTGAGCTGGTTCTGTTTTTCCTCATCGGTCGAACGCGCCAGCTCCAGCTTGTCCTGCACCGCGTCGCCATGCGGGTTGCGGAAGGTGTTGACACCCACGATCGGTAGCTCTCCGGTGTGCTTGAGCATCTCGTAATGCATCGACTCGTCCTGGATGCGGCCGCGCTGGTAGCCGGTTTCCATGGCGCCGAGTACACCGCCACGCTCCGCGATGCGCTCGAATTCGCTCAACACCGCTTCTTCCAGCAGCTCAGTCAACTCCTCGATGATGAAGGCGCCCTGGTTCGGATTTTCATTCTTGGCCAGGCCCCATTCGCGGTTGATGATGAGCTGGATCGCCATCGCGCGGCGCACGCTGTCTTCGGTCGGCGTGGTGATGGCTTCGTCGAATGCGTTGGTGTGCAGGCTGTTGCAGTTGTCGTAGATCGCGATAAGCGCCTGTAGCGTGGTGCGGATGTCGTTGAACTGGATCTCCTGCGCATGCAGGCTGCGGCCACTGGTCTGGATGTGGTACTTGAGCTTCTGGCTGCGTTCGTTGGCGCCATATTTTTCCTTCATCGCCACGGCCCATATGCGGCGCGCCACGCGGCCCATTACGGTGTATTCCGGGTCCATGCCGTTGGAGAAGAAAAAGCTCAGGTTGGGCGCGAAGTCGTCGATGTGCATGCCGCGCGCAAGGTACGCTTCCACGAACGTAAAGCCGTTGGACAAGGTAAACGCAAGCTGGCTGATCGGGTTGGCGCCGGCTTCGGCGATGTGGTATCCGCTGATCGACACACTGTAGAAATTGCGCACCCGGTGATGCACGAAATACTGGGCAATGTCGCCCATCACCTTCAATGAAAACTCGGTACTGAAGATGCAGGTGTTCTGGCCCTGGTCTTCTTTCAGGATGTCGGCCTGCACCGTGCCGCGCACATTTTCCTGCACCCACTCGCGAATCTTTTCGGTCTCGGTGGCGGTCGGTCCGCGGCCGTTCTCGGTTCTGAACTTGTCCATGTTCTGGTCGATGGCGGTGTTCATGAACATCGCCAGGATGCTGGGCGCCGGGCCGTTGATGGTCATGCTCACGCTGGTGGACGGGCTGCACAGGTCGAAGCCGCCGTACAACACCTTCATGTCGTCCAGCGTAGCGATGCTCACACCCGAATTGCCGACCTTGCCGTAGATGTCGGGACGCGGATCCGGGTCGTTGCCGTACAGCGTGACCGAGTCGAATGCGGTTGACAGGCGCTTTGCCGCCATGCCCGAACTCAGCAGTTTGAAGCGTGTGTTGGTACGAAACGCGTCGCCCTCGCCCGCGAACATACGCGTCGGGTCTTCGCCTTCACGTTTGAAGGCAAAGGTGCCGGCGGTGTACGGGTAACTGCCGGGCACGTTGTCGAGCATCAGCCACTTGAGAACTTCGCCATGATCTTCGTACTGTGGCAAGGCCACTTTGCGAATCGGAGTGCCGCTGAGCGACTTGGTAATCAATGCAGTGCGGATTTCCTTGTCGCGGATTTTGACAACGTATTCGTCGCCCGCATAAGCCCGCTGCATCTCCGGCCACTGCGCGAGTAATTTGCGCTCGGCCGCGCCCAGCAACTCCTCGCGCTGCAGCGCGAGTCCGTTAACCGCGTCCATCGCGTTTACTTTGGCGGGATTGGATTCATTCAGCATACGGGCGGACGCGCGCAGTTGCTGGGACTCGCGCGCCAGCCTGGCCTGCGCGCGCGCGCGGGTTTTGTAGCCGCGCACCGTGTCGCTGATTTCGGCCAGATACCGCGTACGCGCCGCCGGCACCACGGGGGTCTGGTTGGTGCTGTGGCGAACGTCGACTTTGGGCAATACGCCCTCGCCTACCCGCAATCCCAACGCCTGCAGGCGCGGCAGCAGCGCCTGGTAGAGAGCGGTGACCCCGTCGTCGTTGAACCGCGCCGCCATAGTGCCGAATACCGGCATTTTGTCGGCGGCGGTGGTCCAGGCTTCCTTGTTGCGCTGGACCTGCTTGGCGACATCGCGCAAAGCGTCCAGCGCGCCCTTGCGGTCGAACTTGTTGATCGCCACGAACTCGGCGAAGTCGAGCATGTCGATTTTTTCGAGCTGACTGGCGGCACCGAACTCAGGCGTCATGACATACAGCGGAACGTCGACATGCGGAACGATCGCAGCGTCGCCCTGACCGATACCTGAAGTTTCGACAATGATCAAATCGAAACCGGCGCATTTGCAGGCCGCGATCACGTCCGGCAAGGCCGCCGATATTTCGGAGCCGAAGTCGCGTGTGGCAAGACTGCGCATGAAGACGCGTTGCTCGCCATTTTTGCCCCAAGGGTTAATGGCATTCATGCGGATGCGATCGCCCAGCAAAGCACCTCCGCTTTTGCGCCGCGACGGATCGATACTGATCACGGCCACGCGCAAAGCATCGTTCTGGTCCAGCCGCAGGCGGCGGATCAATTCGTCCGTAAGCGAGGATTTGCCCGCACCGCCGGTACCCGTAATGCCCAGCACAGGCGTCTTGACGTCAACCGCCTGGGCCCGGATGTCTGCTACCAGTTTGGCAAAGTCCGGGCTCAATGCTTCCTTGCGCTCGCCGCCGGCTTTTTCGTTTTCCAGTGCCGTGATCAGCTGCGCCAGCGCGCGCCATTGCGTCTCGCCGTGCCCCTGGATAGCGGCTACGCTGGTAGGCGCAAAACCGCTCAGGTCCTTGTCGCACAGCATCACCATTTCGCCAATCATGCCGGCCAGACCCATTCTCTGGCCGTCTTCGGGACTGAAGATACGTGTCACGCCATAAGCGCGCAACTCGCGGATCTCAGGCGGCACGATCACGCCGCCGCCGCCGCCGAATACCTGGATGTGCGAGCCGCCACGCGCCTTGAGCAGGTCCACCATGTACTTGAAATATTCGACATGTCCGCCCTGGTAAGAGCTGATCGCGATGCCCTGCACATCTTCCTGCAAGGCGGCCGTCACGACTTCATCCACGCTGCGGTTGTGGCCGAGGTGAATCACCTCCGCGCCCATGCTCTGCAATATGCGCCTCATGATGTTGATGGCCGCATCGTGCCCATCAAACAGCGAAGCCGCGGTGACAAAACGCACTTTGTGCGTGGGACGGTATTGGGCAAGCGCCTTGTATTCGGCGGACAGGTCGGTCATGTGTGTCTTATATGGATGCCTCCCGGATAGCAAGAAGAATTTGCGTTGTGTTGCGAAGA
>JANYBQ010000080.1 GCA_025360705.1 Betaproteobacteria bacterium
ATCGACACGCTGGAGGCGCCCGGCTACTCGGCCTATGACGCGTCGATCAAGGTGGCCTACGACCCCAAGCAGGCAGCCGCGCTTATGAAAGAGGCTGGTTACTCGAAAGAGAAGCCGCTCAAGTTCAAGGTGCAGACCACACGCGGTTTCAAGCCCAAGGACTTCGAGGTGATGCAGGCGGTGCTCGGCATGTGGAAACAGATCGGCGTGGACGCCGACCTGGAGGTGTACGAGATCGCCAAGCACTACGAATTGCGCGCCCAGCACAAGCTGGCACCCGCGGCGTTCTACAACTGGGGCAATGCGATCGGCGACCCGTCGACTTCGACCGGTTTCGCGATGTTCAGCCAGTCGCCGCATTCGGGCTGGAAGACCAAGGACGTGGACGATCTGATCGGCCCGTTGTGGGGCGAAAAGGACGAGGCAAAACGCATCGCGGGCTACAAGAAGGTCAGCAAGTACATCGCCGAAAACGCCTACGTGATTCCGCTGTTCCAGTACAACCAGACGGTGGTGTTCCGCAAGGGCATTACGGCGCCGGCGCATGGTGCCGGGTTCGTATTGCCGCAGACCGTGAAGAAGGGGTAAACGGGTGTTATCCGGATTATAGAAATCCGCCCCGGCGTCCGGGCTGAGCCCTTCAACCTTCGACAAGTTCAGGACCGGCCCGGCTCAGGGCGAACGGATACCTCGCAGCCATGAACCCACTCGTCCTGTTGCTCCGCCTGCTGCTGGCCATACCGACCTTGTTCGGCGTGGCTCTGGTGGTGTTCGTGCTGATGCGAGTGGTGCCGGGCGACCCGATCGCGATGATGATCCCGCCCGGCGCCAGCCCGGCCGATATTGCGCGGCTACGGGCTTTTTATGGACTCGACGCCGGGATACCCGAACAGTTCGCGATCTGGCTGCGCGAACTGGTGCACGGCCGGCTGGGTACGTCGATCACTTTTCGGCAAAACGTAATGCTGCTGATTGGCGAGCGCTTGCCCGCCACGCTGGAGCTGGGCCTGGTGGCCATGCTGCTGGCCGTGCTGCTGGGTGGTGCGGCGGGTATTGTGTCGGCGGCCTGGCACGGGCGCTGGGCCTCGTCGTTGATCGACGGCCTGGCCGCGATGGTGCAGGCGATACCGGATTTCCTGTGGGGCCTGATATTTATCCTGCTTTTCGGCGTGGTGTTGCCCTGGTTGCCGATCTCGGGGCGGCTCGATCCGAACCTGAGCGAAGAAGCCGGCACCGGCTTCATGCTGGTTGGCAATTTATTAAGCGGACATCTGGAGATCGCCGGCTCCATCCTGAATCACATGGTCGCGCCCGCACTGGCACTGGCCTTGCCCGTGGCGGCGATATTGGCGCGTGTGCTCAAGGCCTCGATGCAGGAAGCGCTGGCCAGCGACTACGTGATGCTGGCGCGGCTCAAGGGGCTTTCGGGCGTTCGGGTGTTGCTGGCCGAAGCCTTGCCGAATGCGGTCACGCCCACGCTGTCGCTGTCAGCGGTGCAGTTTGCGTTCCTGCTCGGCGGCACGGTGTTGATCGAGCGCCTTTTCAGTTACCCCGGCATCGGCAGCCTGGCGATCAGCGCCGTGGTGGGGCGCGACCTGCCGCTGATCCAGGCCGTGGTGCTGACGTTTGCGGTGTTGTTTATTGCGATCAACCTGGCGGTCGATGGGTTGGTGGTGTTGCTCAATCCACGCCTGCGGGGGCCACGCTGATGCCGCTCCGAGCTTGTATTGCAACCACTCCGGTTCGGGCTGAACTGGTCGAAGCCTCGGCATGAGCGGTCGCCCCACCATCTCCGTCTGGCAGCGCCTGCTGCGCAACCCGCGTGTGCTGACAGGCGGCGGCGTGTGTCTGGTGCTGCTGTTGATGGCCTTGTTCGCGCCGTGGGTCGCGCCACTCGATCCGCAAGACCAGGACCTGGTCGCTTCCTTCGAGGCGCCTGCGCTGTTGGCCGTTGCGGCCGATGCCGCGCCGGACGCCGCACGCCATTGGCTGGGCACTGACAACCTGGGCCGCGACGTGTTGTCGCGGCTGGTGTTCGGGGCGCGCATCGCGCTGCTGGTGGCGGTGGGGGCGGCCTCCCTCGCGGCGCTGGTCGGCACGGCACTGGGCGCGCTGGCTGGTTTTTACGGTGGGCGCGTCGACGCGCTTATCTCGCGCCTGGTGGACGTGTGGATGTCCTTCCCGCCGGTGTTGCTGGCGATCGTGCTGGTGTCGGTGCTGGGCACCGGCTTGTGGTCGGTGATCGCAGCCATCGCGATCGTGGACTGGACGCGCTTTTGCCGCGTGGTGCGGGCCGAGACGCAGGCTCAGACGGCGCTGGATTACGTCACCTCGGCGCATATGCTGGGCCTGTCGCCGACACGCATCCTGACCAGCGAAATTTTGCCCAACATAGCCCCGCTGCTGATTACGCTGGTAACGCTGGAGATGGGCGTGGCGATCGTGGTCGAGGCGATCCTGAGTTTTGTCGGCCTGTCGCTGGCCTCGGGTGAATCGACCTGGGGCGGAATGATCGGCGAGGGCCGGCTTTATGTGAATCAGGCGCCCTGGCTCATGGTGCTGCCGATGGCCGCGATGATGGTCGCCGTGCTGGGCCTTAACGCGCTGGGCGATGGACTGCGGCGCGAACTCGATCCGGTGGTGCGGCGATGACTGCGGCGGCGGCTACTTCAATCACCGCGGCGAGTACGGTCGCCAACACCTGTTCGAAAAAAGCGGTGTTTGCGCAACCGCAGGGAGGTGCCGGCGAGTGGCTTCAAAAGTCGGTGTTGCGGATTGATGATTTGCATGTCGAGATCCGCCAGGCCGGCCGCGTCACTCCGATCTTGCGCGGCGTCAACTTGTCGGTCACGCCCGGCCGTATTCACGCGCTGGTAGGGGAGTCGGGCGGCGGCAAGTCGATGGTGGCCAAAGCGGCTACCGGCTTGCTGCCGGCGTCCGCTGCGATCAGCCAGGGCCGTATCGTGCTGGACGGCCAGGACGTGACGCATTGGACCGAGCCGCGCTGGCGCACGCTGCGCGGCCGCACCGTCAGCATGGTGTTGCAGGACCCACTGAGCGCGCTCAATCCGGTGCGCCGCATCGGCGCGCAGATGGCCGATGTATTGCGCCTGCACCAGGGCTTGCGCGGCGCCGCGGTCGATGTCGAAAACCTGCGCCTGCTGAATGAAGTGCAGGTACGCGACCCCGAGCGGGTACTGCGTCTGTACCCGCACCAGCTGTCGGGCGGCATGCGCCAGCGCGTGGTGATCGCGATGGCCTGGGCCTGCCGGCCGAGCCTGATCATCTGCGACGAGCCGACCACGGCGCTGGACGTAACGGTGCAAAAGCAGGTGTTGCGGCTGATCCACCGCCTGGCGGGCGAAGGTCAGGGTGTATTGCTGGTCACGCACGATCTTGGCGTGGTGGCCAAGTTGTGCCACGGCATGTCGGTGATCCACGGCGGGCGCATTCTGGAAAGCGGTGCGGTGGAAGATGTGTTTGCGCGGCCGCAACACGCCTATACGCGTGCGTTGTTGGCCGCCACGCCACGTTTCGACCGGCCCGGCCACACGCTGGTGCCGGTCGGCGATGCATTGATCGAGCAACTCGACGCGGAAACGCGCGACTACGACCGGCAACGCGAGGCACAGGTATGACGGCCGCTCTATTGCAGGCGCGCAATCTGGGCCTTTCCTTGCCCGACATGCCCAATAAGCCCTTCTTCGGCGCGGCGCCCATGAAACGCATCCTGCACGACGTCAGCTTCACGCTCGACACCGGCGGCACGCTGGGCGTGATCGGCGAATCGGGCAGCGGCAAGTCCACACTGGCGCGTGCCCTCACGATGCTGCTGCCACCCCAACGGGGCGAAGTTTTGTTCCAGGGACGCAACGCAGGCGCTTTCGCCGCGGCTGAATTGGTGGCTTACCGCAGTCAGGTGCAACTGGTGTTCCAGGACCCGATGTCCTCGCTGAATCCGCGCCGGCGCGTGGCGGCCATCGTCACGCAGCCTTTACGCGCCTTGGGCAAACTCGCGGGTGCCGACGACGCGGCGCGCCAGGCGACGCAATTACTGGAGCGTGTCGGCCTGTCGGCGCAACTGGCCGGTCGTTACCCGCACGAGTTGTCGGGCGGCCAGCGCCAGCGTGTCGGTATCGCGCGGGCGCTGGCCTTGCGGCCGATGGCGCTGATTGCCGACGAAGTGACCTCGGGGCTCGATGTGTCGGCGCAGGCGCGTATCGTAGCCTTGCTGGACGAATTGCGGCGCGATAACGGCCTGGCCTTGATCTTTATCAGCCACGACCTGTCTCTGGTACGCAGCCTGTGTGATCAGGTGCTGATATTGCGGCAAGGCGAGGTAATGGAGCAGGGCGAGTCGGCGCATGTCTTCGCGCAACCACAGCATGCCTACACGCGGGAATTGCTGGATGCCATCCCGCTGCCAGAGCCCGATCCGGGCTGGCTGGAGCGAGGTGTTCCGGCATGAGGATGTGCAGCATTTTTAAAGTCCAAAGGAGGCCGTATGGCTGAAAGATCATTTGCCACCGAAGTCCAACAACTCCGTGCCGAGCCCGGCAGCGTGTTCCGCGGCGAAGGAATCCTGGCTGTCACCAAGGCGCTGCTGGAATGCGGCGTTGGAGATGTCGCGGGTTACCAGGGGTCCCCGATTTCGCACCTGATGGACGTGTTTTCCGACGCCCAGCCGATTCTCGAAGAGTTGGGCGTGCATTTCGAACCCAGCGCCAGCGAGGCCACGGCGGCGGCTACCTTGTCGGCATCGGTGATGTACCCGATCCGCGGCGCGGTGACCTGGAAGTCCACCGTCGGCACCAACGTCGCGTCCGACGCACTGGCCAATCTGGCATCGGGTGGCGTCACGGGTGGCGCGTTGATCATCCTCGGCGAGGACTACGGCGAGGGTTCGTCCATCATGCAGGAGCGCAGCCATGCGTTCGCCATGAAGTCGCAGATCTGGCTGCTCGACCCGCGCCCGAATCTGCCGGCCATCGTCAAGGCGGTGCACGACGGTTTTGAGTTGTCGGAAGCCAGCCGCACGCCGGTGATGCTGGAGCTGCGCGTGCGCTCCTGCCACGTACACGGCAGCTTCGTTACGCAGCCCAACCTGCGCCCGCCCTTCACACTGCGCGAGGCATTGGAGTCGCCAGTCCGCGACACCAGCCGCATCGTGTTGCCGCCGGCAAGTTATCTGCACGAACACGAGAAAATCCTCGACCGCTGGCCGGCGGCGGTGCGCTTCATCGAAGAGCGCGGGCTCAACGAGTTCTTCGACGGCGACATCGAGGACATCGGCATCATCATGCTCGGGGGCCTGTACAACAACGTCATACGCGCGCTGATGGCCAACGACATGGCCGACCTCTACGGCAAGTCGCGGATTCCGCTGTACGTGATGAACGTGGCCTATCCGCTGATCGACTCCGAGGTGCTGCGTTTTTGCGAGGGCAAGAAGGCGGTGCTGGTGATCGAGGAAGGCCAGCCTGAATACCACGAACAGTCGATCCACACCATCCTGGGCCGCGCGCAGGTGCGCACCACGATCCACGGCAAGGACATGCTGGCCATGGCCGGTGAATACACCGTGGCCGAACTCAAGCGCGGGCTGGCCGCTTTCCTCGAGCGTTACCGGCCGGCTGCGTTGGCCAAGGCTGTTCCCATGGGCATGCCGGCCATGCCCGCGCGCCGGGAGCCAGCCGCTGCGCTGGCGTCGGACTTTGGCGCCGGCACACGGGCTGCCGCGATTACACCGGCGCGGTCGCCCATGCCGACCCGGCTCGCCGTGACCTCACCGGCTGCCGCCGCGGCCGCCAGCGCGTCGATGCGCCTGGCCGCACCGGAGCTGGCGGCCGTGGTGCCGGCCCGGCCACCGGGGTTTTGCATAGGCTGCCCCGAGCGCCCGATTTTTTCGGCGATGACACTGGTGCAGGAAGAACTCGGCCTGCACCACATCTCGGCCGATATCGGTTGCCACCTGTTCGCGGCCATGCCGCCGTTCCACCTGGGTGCATCCACCATGGGTTACGGGCTGGGCGCGTCGAGTGCATCGGCGCTCAACGTGGCCGCCGGAAAACGCTCCATCGCGATGATGGGCGACGGCGGCTTCTGGCATAACGGGCTGGCCAGCGGCATCGGCAACGCGGTGTTCAACAAGGCCGATGGCGTGATCGTGATCGTCGACAACAACTACTCGGCCGCCACCGGCGGGCAGGACATTCTGTCGTCGCGTGCCGATAACGAAAACCGCAGCACCAAACACCCGATCGAAGCCGCGGTGCGCGGCGTGGGTGTGGAGTGGGTGCGCAAGCTCGACAACACGTACGACGTGAATGCCATGCAGGCCATATTGCATGAGGCGTTGACGACCGACTTCAAGGGCCCCAAGATCATCATTGCGCAGAGCGAATGCATGTTGAACAAACAGCGTCGCGTCAAGCCGCAGATTGCCGCCGCGATCAAACGCGGAGAACGCGTGGTCAAGGAAAAGTTTGGCGTGGACGCCGCCGTGTGCAGCGGCGACCATGCCTGCATGCGGCTGTCGGGCTGCCCTTCGCTGACGCTGGCAAACAGCGGCGACCCGCTCAAGCCGGATCCTGTGGCGCAGGTGGACGATAGCTGCGTCGCCTGCGGCCATTGCGGCGAGGTGGCCGACGCGGCCGTGTTGTGCCCATCCTTCTATCGGATCGATTGGATACGCAACCCAAGTTCCTGGGAGAAACGTGTGGACCGCTGGCGCCGCAAGGCCGTGGGCTGGTTCCAGACCCGCCAGCGCCGCGCCTTGCAGCAACGCGCGCTGTATGCGGAGGTGGAGTAATGGACACGGTACTGAAAACCTCTTTGAACACGCCCGTGCCTGCCCCGTCCGCACGCGCGCACGCCCTGGGTACCAGCGACAAACGCCCCATCACCATTGCCATCCTGGCCATGGGTGGCCAGGGCGGTGGTGTGCTGGTGGACTGGATCGTGGACCTGGCCGAACACAACGGCTACCTGGCGCAAGCGACCTCGGTGGCCGGTGTGGCGCAACGCACCGGCGCCACCATCTACTACATCGAACTGTTCGCGCAAAGCCATGTGCAGGCGCATGGCGGCGCACCGGTGCTGGCGCTGATGCCGGTGCCGGGCGAGGTGGACATCGTGATTGCGTCCGAACTGATGGAGGCCGGGCGCGCCATGCAGCGCGGCCTGGTCACCAAGGACCGCACCACCTTGATCACCTCATCGCACCGCGACTACGCCACGCTGGAAAAAGTGGTGCCGGGTAACGGTATTGCCGATACCGCCGCCGTGCTGGAGGCGGGGCACAAGCACGCGCTGCGTTTCCTGCACGACGATATGCAGACGCTGGCCAAGCAGAATGGCAGTGTGTTGTCGGCATCGCTGTTCGGCGCCTTGGCCGGCTCGAATGAATTGCCGTTCGACGCAGCTGCTTTCGAGGCGACCGTGAAGCGCGGCGGAGTGGGCGTGGAGGCCAGCCTGGGTGCCTGCCGCGCGGGCATGGAGGCGGTGCGTCGGCCGGTGCGACTCGATGCGCCGGCCGACCCGATGGCCACGGCGCCCAAGCCTTTGCCGGCACGCGCGGCCTCGCCCGCGGTGGAGCCCTTGCGGGCCCGCATCGAACGCGAATTCCCAGCGCAGGCGCATGCGATGCTGGGGGCAGGATTGCAGCGTGTCATGGAATACCAGGACATTGCGTATGGCGCCGAGTACCTGAACCGTGTGGCCGCGCTCCATGCCCATGCATTGAATTGCGGCGGCGCCGCGCACCAGCATACCGCCACGGTGGAAGCCGCGCGCTGGATCGCGGTAGCGATGGCTTACGACGACGTGATCCGTGTGGCCGATCTCAAGACCCGCGCCGAACGTTCCAGGCGCGTGCGCCAGGAGGTCGGCGCGGGCGCCGATGAAGTGGTGGGCACGGTTGAGTTTTTTCATCCGCGTCTCGAAGAAATTTATGCCATGTTGCCGCCTGGCCTGGTGCGTTGGATCGAGGGCGTGCCGATGGTGCGTGGTTTTCTGGCGAACCGGGTCGGCAAGGGCCAGCGGCTGCGCCCTCATACGCTGCGCGGCCAGATGATGTTGCAAGCCCTAGCTGCCATGCGCCGCTGGCGCCGGCGCAGCCAGCGCCATGCCACCGAGAAAGCGCATATCGACCAATGGTTGTCGCAGGTTAAAACGCTGATGCAGGACGACTACCCACTAGCGCTGGAACTCATCACCTGCCGCCGCCTGGTCAAAGGCTACAGCGACACCCATGCGCGCGGCAGCAGCAAGTTCGACCGCCTGTCGCGCGCCGCCGCGCTGCTTAAGGGCCGGCCGGATGCGGCAGCCGACCTGGCCACGCTGCGTGTTGCCGCGCTGGCCGATCCGCAGGGCCTACAGTTTAAACAGCGTTGGGCGCTGCTGGGGTTACCCGACGACTGAGGGTTGCGTAATTGGCCAGGCGTGAGGCGAGGGTGATTAGCCAGGCGTATGAATGAACGTGTATTCACCCAGTGTGCGTTCACCCACTTCATCAATCGCCACCAAACGGACGCGGCCCGTGTGCGCCGGCATTTTCTTCAACTCAGCCGCGGCTGGGCAAAAGAGGACCTCGCCGGCAGCGGGATCGAACGGAATATCTATCAATTTGACAGGCGCCTTACCCGGCGCATTGACTGAGAACAGATCCAGCCGTTTCACGTTTTCAAGCGTTGCCTCGAGTCGTCCAATGACCACGTCATCCGTGGCGCTGATCGCACATTCGACACTTCCCCCACGAGCCACGCAATACTCTCGAAGACGTAGGCCCCGCGCTTTCATCTGGTTCAGGAAAGGCAACGAAATCACGGCGTTGATCTCGCCGCGTCGAAAAGAAGAATCTATTCCTGCACCGAGACCTACGATTTGCTGGAGGTGACTGCTGCAATGGTTACACGCCAAGAGGTGCTCCTCGATCGGCTTCTCCCGATCGGGCGCAAGTTCCCCAAACCAGTACTCCAGCAGCACGGGCAAGGCAAGCGGCGTATCGCAGGACTGGCGAATCATGTGCTGACGTCTTTTCGGCTCATGCACTCGCGCAGCTTCAGCAGCGCCCGGTGACGAATGACCCTGGCATTGCCAGGCTCCAGACCCAACTCCGCCGCGACCTCATTGGCTGGTTTGTCTGCAAAGAAACTGAGCACGAGTACGGATCGCTCGCGAACGGATAGCTGCGGCAGGCATCGGGACAGTTGTGCTGCGTCGAGTCCTCGAGGTTCGGCCGCCTCGGTCGCCTCCGTGGCATCGCCGTAAATTTGCAGCAACCCCTCGCGCCTGAATGTTCCTCGTCGGATTTCCAGCACAACCATGCGGCACATCCCCAGAACGTAGGATGCGAGCATGTCAGCTTCACGCAGCTTTCCAGCACGCAAACGCTCGAGCGTCATCAAGAGTATTTGCTGCATTAGGTCGTTGGCGGCATGCGGATCGCGGAGATGGCGCAGTCCGTAAAGACGCACGCGCGGCGCGAGCCGGCGATAAAGCTCCGCTTCGGCTTGTGAATCAATCCGCGGAGCGGCAGCAGTAATCGCCCGGACCAAAGCGGCGTCGTCAAGCAAGGTAGTGATGGGGAGCGCCTGCAAATACTAAGCATAGCTGGAATCCTTAACGAGGTTGTGTAACGCCCGGCGATGTCGTTACACAACCTCTACACAACCCAATGGAGATTCCATGATTACCAATCCAGATTCCCGTACCAACGTCCATGAGATTGTCTCAGGCATCTACCGCATCAACACGCCGATTGCCATCCCCAATGGCCCCGCCTTCAATTTCAACCAGTATCTGATCGCGGATGACGAACCGCTGCTATTCCACACTGGACCGCGGAAAATGTTCCCGCTCGTGGTAGAGGCTATTGGAAAGATCCTGCCGGTCAAGAACCTTCGTTACATCGCGCTTTCGCATTTCGAGGCGGACGAATGCGGTGCGCTGAATGAGTTCCTTTCGGCCGCACCCAACTCAGTGCCGGTCTGTAGTAAAACCGCGGCAATGGTGTCCGTGAACGACTTCGCTGACCGCCCCGCCAAGGCCCTCGGGGACGGGGAAACACTGAGTCTCGGAAAGCACACGGTGCGTTGGTACGACACGCCTCACATGCCGCACGGCTGGGAAGCCGGATTAATGATGGACTTGCAGACGCGCACACTTTTATGCGGGGACCTATTCACCCAGGGCGGAGGGGGCGAGACACCCGTCACCGAGTCCGATATATTGGGACCAAGCGAGGCGTTTCGGAGCCAAATGGATTATTACGCGCATTGTCCCAATACGCAGGCAATACTTGAACGACTGGCCGGGGAGCTGCCGGAAGTGCTGGCTTGCATGCATGGCAGCGCATACCGCGGCAATGGCGCGGTTGCGCTGCGCGCCCTGGGAGAATCACTACGAACAGTTGGCTAACCGATTTTGTAGGTCATTGTGGCGACAGTTCCGGGTGCCCTGGCGGGTGCTTGCCGGCTGGCCTGGTGCGCTGGATTGAAGGCGTGCCGATGGTGCGCGGCATGTTGGCGAACCGGGTCGGCAAGGGCCAGCGGCTGCGCCCTCATACGCTGCGTGGCCAGATGATGCTGCAAGGCCTGGCTGCCATGCGCCACTGGCGCCGGCGCAGCCAACGCCATGCCACCGAGGCAGCGCATATCGACCAATGGTTGTCGCAGGTTAAAGCGCTGATGCAGGACGACTACCCACTGGCGCTGGAACTCATCACCTGCCGGCGCCTTGTCAAAGGCTACAGCGACACCCATGCACGCGGCAGCAGCAAGTTCGACCGCCTGTCGCGCGCCGCCGCGCTGCTTAAGGGCCGGCCGGATGCGGCAGCCGACCTGGCCACGCTGCGTGTTGCCGCGCTGGCCGATCCGCAGGG
>JANYBQ010000090.1 GCA_025360705.1 Betaproteobacteria bacterium
TTCACTTTTTCGGCATTTTGTGAAACGTCTCGAGGCGGATCGGGTTGTTTGATTCGTTGACGATGCTTGCGCAGCCAGGAAGCATGACAAATGCAAGGCCGAAGGCCAGGAAGGCAAGAGGGCGCATTTCAAATCTTCGACAAACAGCGCGAAATTCGCGCGCCGATTATCGTCAGTTCTTAAGGCCTTCTTACAAAATCCGGTTAAACCACAGCAGCGAAAGCCCCGCCGAAGTGATTGCCAGCACGGCCGCGACGAGCGCCAGCAGGCCGGAGATTTCGGTTTCCTTTTTCTCCACGGTCAGGCGCGAGCTGAGTTTTTCGTAGACCTTTGTCAATGTCTCCGCGCTGCCGGCGAAGAAGTACTCAGCCTGGGTGCTAAGCGCCACCGCCTTGAGGGTCGCCTCATCGAGCCGCACCCGCATCGACCAGCCTTCGAAGCTTATGGTTTCACCGTCCACCGTGCCTACGCCGACGGTGTAGATACGTACCCCGTGGTCGGCGGCCATCTTGGCGGCCTCCAGCGTGTCCACGCCGGTGGTGCGCTGCCCGTCGGTCAGCAGGATGATGGCCGCCGAGTTGTAGGAGCCCGGGGCCACCGGTACAAACTCTTTCTTCCCCTTCTTGTTGGGGGTCTGGTCGAGGGAGACGCCGCGCGGCTTCCCACTGCCATAGGTCATGGCCGACAGGTCGATGCCTTCGTCCGGGAACAATTCGGCCAACGACACCACGATGGCGCTACCGATGGCAGTAGCACGCTGAAGCTGGAATTTGTCGATGGCCGTGACCAGGTCTTCGCGGCTCAGCGTCGCCGGCTGCACCACCTGTGCGGATCCGGCAAAGGCGACTATGCCCACCTTCACGTTGCGCGGCAGTGCGGTCAGGAACGCCTTGGCGGCGTTTTGCATCGCGACCAGACGATTCGGTTTTACGTCGGTGGCACGCATGCTGCCCGACACGTCCATCGCCAGCATAATGGTCTCCTGCGTCGAGGGCAAAGTAATGACGGCGAACGGGCGCGATGCGGCCACCAGCATGGCTGTTATGGCCAGCAAAAACAGGACCGGTGGAATGTGGCGGCGCAGGCTCATGCGGGTGCCCATTGCCTCTTTCACGATAGACAGGCTGGCATAACGCAGTGCCAGTTTTTTCTTGCGCCGCAGCAACCAGAGGTAGACCAACACCAGCACGGGAACGGCCAGCAGCAACCACAGGAACTGCGGCCACATGAAGTTCATCGGAATGGTCATACTGCCCCCACGCTTGTCACTTCGTGTACTGCGCTCATTCTTTGCCTCCTATGCCACCGCCCGCAGATGCGCCGGTATCGCGCCCGAGCCTGAAAGCCGGCTGCGGCGCTTGCGCATTTCGACAAAGCGCATAACCGATTCCACCAGATCGTCGTGGGTGGACAGCTCCAGCGTGTCCACGCCGGCGCGGACGAAAATCTGGCGCAGGTCGGCTTCGCGCTGAGCGGCGATACGCGCGAAACGTTTGCGGAAGCCGGAATCATGGGTGTCTACCAATAGCTGTTCGCCGGTCTCGGCATCGCGAATCGGAATCAGGCCCAGGTCGGGCAATTCCAGTTCCATCGGATCGATCAGCCGCACAGCCACCACTTCATGCCGCTGCGCCAGCTGCCCGAGCGGTTTCTCCCAGCCCGGCGCACTGATGAAGTCCGATACCACGAACACAGTCGAGCGCCGGCGCACGGTAGCGGCGGCCGACTGCAACAACTCATGCAATTTGGTGGCGCCGGATTCGGGCGCCAGAGGCCGTGCCTGCATCGCGTGCAGCAGCTGCAGCACGTGTAGCCGTCCGCCGCGCGCCGGCATGACTGTGTCCACGCCGGCGCCGTACAACAATGCTCCGACCCGGTTGCCGTGCCGCGTAAGCATGCGCGCCAGCACGGCGACGAACTCGGCCGACACATTGCGTTTGCGCTGATCGCCGGAGCCGAAATCGACCGAAGGGCTCAAGTCCAGCAAAAACCAGGCCGCCATTTCGCGGTCTTCGGTAAACACGCGTACGTGGGGTATCTGCATACGCGCCGTGACATTCCAGTCGATATGACGCACATCGTCATGGTGCTGGTATTCGCGCAGGTCGGCCAGGTCCAGCCCGGCGCCGCGCATCAAGGTTCGATAGTTGCCCTGCAATAAACCATCCAGGCGCCGGATGACGGTCCACTCGAGTCTGCGCAACACGTGTTCCGCGCCGGGGGATGGCAGCGGCAAGGTTGCCACTACCGCGGCGGCGGAGGCTTTGCGCGATTTGAACAGGGCGAACATGGCGCGCTTCTCAGGCGGCGAGTTTTTCGTGTTCCAGCGGTTTGGCCGGGGCCGGGATTTTGGCCATGATCCTGGCAATCACTGCGTCCGGGGTAAAACCTTCGGACAAGGCCTCGTACGACAACACCAGACGATGCCGGAACACGTCGGGAACCAGGTCGGTCATGTCCTCCGGCAGCACATAAGTGCGCCCGCGCAGCATGGCCAATGCACGTCCGGCTTCGGTCAGGTTGATGGTGGCGCGCGGGCTGCAGCCGTAGGTGATGAAACGGCGCAGGTCTTTCAGGTCGTGTTTCTCGGGCGTTCGCGTGGCCGACACCAGGCGCACCGCGTACTGGATCATCGACGGGTCCACATACACCTGGCGACAGGCGCGCTGCAATTCGGCAAGTTGCTCAGTGGTGGCAACAGCGGCAACCGGGACCGCCGGGCCGGTGACGCGCTGGACGATCACGAATTCTTCTTCATCGGTCGGGTAGTCCACCAGCACCTTCATCATGAAGCGGTCCACCTGCGCTTCGGGCAAGGGATAAGTGCCCTCGGTTTCAATCGGATTTTGCGTTGCCATGACCAGAAACGGCGACGGCACCCGATGGGTAACGCCGGCGATCGTGACCTGGCGTTCCTGCATCACTTCCAGCAAGGCGCTTTGAACCTTGGCCGGCGCGCGGTTGATTTCGTCGGCCAGCAGCAGGTTGGTGAAGACCGGTCCGAGCGCGGTGCCGAATTCGCCGGTTTTCTGGTTGTAGATACGTGTGCCGACCAGGTCCGCCGGCACCAGGTCGGGCGTGAACTGGATACGTTTGAAGTTGCCGCGCACGGTCTCGGCAAGGGTTTTTATGGTGAGCGTTTTGGCCAGCCCCGGCACGCCTTCCACCAGCAGGTGGCCCTGCGCCAGCATGGCCACCATGACGCGCTCCAGAAAGCGGTCCTGGCCCACCACGACGCGTTTTACCTCATACAGGATTTGTTCCATCAGCTGAGCGGTATCGTTATTCGCGCCGGAGGTCGATTCCATGTCCATGCCTTTTCAATTCAGTTTCAGAACGGGTGCAAACCTACCGCCGAGGCGGCGTTTTCTATCGGTACAGCAAAACCGATGCCAATGAAAGTGCGTGCCGAAGTGGGATTCAATATCGCGGTGACAATGCCGACCACCTGGCCGTCCATCGTGACCAGCGGCCCACCCGAATTGCCCGGATTGGCAGCAGCATCGAACTGGATCAGGTTGGTCATTTCCTGCTTGCCCTCAGGTGACTTGAACGCCCGCTTGAGGCCCGATACCACGCCCGATGACGCAGACGGCCCGATGCCGAACGGATAGCCCACGGCCATTACCTGGTCGCCGGGCACCAGGTCGGCCGTGGAACGCATCGTGGCGGCGATCAGGTCATCTGGAATCGTGCGGGCCTGCAATACCGCCAGGTCGTCGGCGGCCTGCACGCTTTTGATAGTTGCGATCGACTCCAGGCCGTCGGCAAAAGTCACCTTGACGTGTACATGCATCGGCGTCTGCTTGGCGTAAAAGTACACAATCGGCTTGTCCCAGGCCGACGGCACCCAGCGCAGCCGTTCCTTCGGGAATTGCCGATAGAAGAAGCTCGGCAGACTGCCCCACTCCTCTTTGCGGTTGACGTTGGCGTACTTCACCTCATTGAACACCGTGAACACACCCCATTCATGAACCACCAGATCGTTCTTGTCCA
>JANYBQ010000115.1 GCA_025360705.1 Betaproteobacteria bacterium
GCATGCAAGCTCAGCGTGGTGTCGTCCGACTTCATGGCAGCCTTGAACCTGGCCTTGGTCTTCCCGGTCGGGCCGTGTATCTCCAGGCCATTGATATCGACATAACTCGGCACGATGGCGTCGAACTGCGCCAGCTCCTGAGGGGTGCGCGGCGTACCGCAGCGCCTCAAAAAAGCCGGTGCGGCCACCAGGCGAAACGGCACCGGGCAGATCGGCCTGGCGATCAGACTAGGCGACGGTTCGCGCGTGGCGCGCAGTGCCAGATCGAACCCCTCGGCCACCAGGTCCACCTTGCGGTTCTCGAGCCGGATGTCGACCAGCACCTCGGGGTATTTGCCGCGGTAGTCCGCCAGCAGCCGCGCGAACCGGCGGTTGGCGCACCAAACCGGCGCGCTGAGCTTTAGCTGTCCGCGCGGCAACTGCATGCCCTGCCCTATCGTGGCCTGCCCTGCCTGCAACATGTCCAGCGCCGCGCGGCACTGCTCGTAATAAACCGTGCCGGCTTCGGTAAGGCTCTGGCGCCGGCTGGTGCGATGCAGCAGCCGCGCACCCAGCTTGCCTTCCAGCTGCGCAATATGTTTGCTGACCATGGGAGCGGACATGGACAGGCGATTCGCGGCGGCACTGAAACCGCCCGCATCGACGACTTCGCAAAACACTTGCAGGCTCGTAAGCTGGTCCAGCATCGTTTCTCAATAAGAATTTAAAAGATTATTATGCGGCTATTGATTGAACAATAAGAAACAATTAATCTACCCCTTATCTGATTTTCTTTAGCCAACCAAAGGAACATTCCCATGACACCTACCCCAACTATCGTCGATACCTGGACACCGCGCGCACTGGCAACGTTGCGCATCGTTGCCGCATTTCTGTTTTTGCAGCACGGCAGCGCCAAACGCGCACGCCAAGGCGCTACGGGCTAAATGCAGCAGGAAAAAACCATGAATCAAACCCGATTGCCAACCTATTTCATCTCGCACGGTGGCGGCCCGTGGCCGTACATGCCGGAGATGCGTGCACGCATGCAGGTGCTGGAGGCATCGCTGGCAGACATCCCGCGCCAGATACCGGCCAGGCCGCGCGCCGTACTCATGGTGTCGGGTCATTGGGAAGCGCCGCAATTCCGCGTAATGGGCAACCCGCATCCCCCCATGGTTTACGACTACCACGGATTTCCGGTGCATACCTACAGCGTGCGTTACCAGGCGCCGGGCGCGCCCGACGTGGCGCGCCGCGTGCAGCAGCTCGGGCAGACCGCGGGCATCGCCATACAGATCGATGAGCAGCAGGGTTTCGACCACGGCACGTTCGCGCCGATGGCGGTGATTTACCCGGACGCCGACGTACCTGTTCTGCAGCTGTCACTGAAGGCCGGCTACAGCCCTGAGCAACACCTGGCCATCGGCCGCGCGCTGTCGCCGCTTCGCGACGAAGGCGTGCTGATCATCGGCAGCGGACTCAGCTATCACAATCTGCGCCTCATGGGGCCGGCCGCTCAGCTACCTTCCACCCAGTTCGACCACTGGCTGCAGCAGGCGCTTTTGGCGGTGACTCCCGCTCAACGCACGGCGCTGCTGTTGGACTGGCAACATGCGCCCGCTGCGCGCGTGTCGCATCCCAGCGAAGACCATCTGATTCCCCTGATGGTGGCTGTAGGCGCTGCCGAAGACGACAGCGCGACCTTGATCTACCACGAAGAAGGCTTTTTCGGCGGGGTCACAGCGTCGAGCTTCCGTTTTGGCGCCGGCGCTGCGCCGGACGCGGCCGGGCTGCAAAGCCGGTCTTAATAACTCGTCCGATCGGATTCGCCTTGCAATAACCGGGTTGAAAGTGGTTTAGTGAACCGCCGGAACTACGCAGTTCTAGCGGTGGGGTTAGCGTCCCGCGCAATTTCTATCGTTTCCTGAATGGTGCGGCCCTGGGCGATCAACCCTTGCACCTCGTCACTGGTGGCCAGGTACAGGCCTTCGGGCAGCGTCTCTATGTGCAACTGGATCACGTGTTCCATGCAGGACCTCGACCAGCCGGTCGGCATCGATCAAGGCTACGTAACTCTCACCGTTCTTGGTAATGATTTTCTCGGCGCCAGCCTTGGCTTGGTCGGCCAGCTCCGAGAGCTTGGCGCGCGCCTGGGTGAGTGGAACCACATCGCTGGCAGAAAAACCCATGGACGGCTCCTTGGTAGGTGTACTACAGAATTCTGTACAGCCTGCCAGACGACAGCCGGAACGGCCTCGTCGGCAAGTCAGCGCTCGTGCTGTCAGCTAGCGGATGTCGTCTACGAAGATCCCGAGCCGCTCGGCGCAGAGGTCGAGCATGCGCTGCCAGGCCGGGCGGGCATGGCAGCGTTCGTAGTAGGCCTTGACCTTGGGGAAGGGCTCCATCAGGTCGGTCTTGCGGATGCCGCGCAGGACGCTGGACATCATGAGGTCGGCCACCGTGAAATCGGCGCAGGCGATCCACTCGCGGTTTTGCAGGCGCCGCTCGAGGTCGCGGAGCCAGCGGCCGGCGAGCTTGTTCAAGTCCTCGTGGAGTTTGGGGGCGGCCTTGCCACTGTCGAATATGCCGATCAGGTCGATGCACACCAGGGTGGTCCCGACGCTGGCGACGGCGGCAAAGCACCACTGGACAACGCGGATCCGGCCTTGGGCGTCGCCGGGGATCAGCTTGCCGGCCTTCTCGGCAAGGTACAGCGCTATGGCGGCCGACTCGGCCACCACGAAGCCGTCGTCGTCGATGACAGGCGCCTGGTGGAAAGGGATGATGCGGCTGTAGGCTTCGCCATCGAGCTCGCCGCCGGTGTGATCGAGCGCGTGGACCCGATACGGCAGCCCGGTCTCCTCCAGCGCCCACTGCGCCCAGAGGTCTTTGGTCTCGCCGTGCCCCTCGGGAAAAATGCGGCCGAAGCCATAGAGTGTGATCATGTTGTTCTCCGCCGGGCATTGGATCGGCCGGCCTGCGCTAAAGCATACACACAGCGCTCGGCCTGCGCTCGGCGTTGCAGGTGAGGACTCAGGTCTGATCAGCGGCTGGAATCGCCGCCGGATCCATCCAGAACGCAGCCCACATGTGTCCATCCGGGTCGGCGAGGTCTCGGGTGTACATGAAGCCCAGTTCCTCGACCGGGTTCACATCGGCCTGCCCACCGTGGGCCGCGGCGGCACGGTTTATCGCATCGACGGCGTCGCGGCTGTCCATCGCCAACGAGAGCATCAACGCGCTGGTTCCGGCAGGCGGGAACGGCCGCTGCGTAAACGTGCGCCACTTGGCGTGCGTGAGCAGCATCACGTGAATCGCCTCGCTCCACACCATGCAGGCGGCGGTATCGTCGCTGAATTGCGGGTTTTGCCCGAATCCCAGGGCCTTGTAGAAGGCGACCGAGGCTTTGAGGTCGGTGACCGGCAGGCTGACGAAGATCATCTTTGTCATAGGGTTTTCCTGTTGGTTGTCTGAGGGCCTGAAGCCTGCACGCATGTGAGGCTACACCAGTACGACGATCAACCACCGCCTGAATCGACAGATCAGAAACGCGGCGGACGCGGACAGCACCAGGCCATCGTCATCGATCGCCGTGAATACGACAATGGAGAATGGAACTGAATCTGTCTGAAATAACCGCGCACTGGGCTGCACTGCACGAAGCATTAGGTCTTGGTGCACCTGTTCGCGACGACGCGCACTATGAACAACTGCTGGAGGTTGCCGAGAATCTGATGAAAAACACCGCGTCCATCGATGCGAGTCCGCTGGCTGGCCTGGCCGAATTGCTTGGCGACCGAATTCGCGAATACGAAGACCGCGTCCACCCGTGGCCAGACAACAGCACGCCCGCAACCCGCCTGGCGTTCTTGATGGAGCAGCACGGCCTGCGGCAGTCTGATCTGCCCGAGGTAGGGGCGCAAAGCGTCGTGTCTGCGGTGTTATCGGGAAAGCGGGCGCTGAACCTGCGACAGACACAGGCGCTGGCTCGGCGG
>JANYBQ010000119.1 GCA_025360705.1 Betaproteobacteria bacterium
CGGACAACGCGACCTACCCCAGGCCTCAGCGCCGGGCAAACTTCCTGGAGATGTTTTCTGTCGGCCGCCGACCAGCTGGTCCGGGCTCGTCCAACAGCCGGATCAGATCGCGGCTTCGCGCGATCTATCCTTTTTCGTTAGAGCGCAATTTCAACCTCGCTACCCTTGCCCCAGTTGCAGGTATTGCACGCCGACCTCAGATTCTCAAGTTCTGTCTTTCCACCCTTGGAGAATGGAACGATATGGTCGATGTGCAGCTTCACTCCAGGCTCACTGGCGGGGCTGCGCCCGCAAAGCACGCATTGGAAATGATCTCTCGCTAGAACGCGGTAGCGCAGCTTATCTGAGACATTTCGTTTTTCTAGGTTTGCAGGGCTTTGTGCCTTCGCGGATTTCTGCTCGGGCTTTGACGTCGCAGCAGCCTGTGCGTTGTTGGGCTCTTCACCGGATACGTAAGCGATGAACGCGGCGCATGCATTTACCCAGCCCTTGAACCGGGCTTTATATGTTGTGTAAGAGTAGCGCGGGTTGTGCGATACCCACTCGTCGTGGGAAGGGCGATGCCCCACCTCGCTCCACACGCGCTCCATTTCTTCAAATAGCTGTTGGTCTGCAATGAGCCAACGATTCTTCCCTGCTTTTTCTAGCTGTAACCCAGCAGCATCGAGGGCTCCCTGCCACGATCCGAAGCGCGCAAGGATGGCCGAACCTTTGCACGCGGCGGCAACAGCGTCATATTCGCGGCGAGAAAAACGGCGATTCTCGTAGTGTGCTGCGACTCTACGGAGCTCGCCGAGCATCGCCTCAGTCGAATAGACCTGATACTGCGGCCGGTCAAGAGAATACTTCATCGTATTGCGCTCTAACGTGATGTCCATCGCATTGAACTGCAGGATATTCTGGCGGGTCCAGCATTGAAATCGTCTTCCGCGTCCAGTGGCATCAGCAGACCTCGCTCTATTAAAAATAGCGGCAAACCCCGCAACGGGCCGACTTGATGGCACGTACCGGGCCGCCTTTATCCCCGGAGTGCTCGCCACTGTACTGCACCGCCATGGCCATCTGATGGGGGTGCGCAGAGGCGCGCCCTGGTCGCGGACTTCCGATGCGCTTTGCACGTACGCAAGTCGCCGCCGTTCAACAGATGGTCGTAGCTGTGTGGCCGGCGCGAGCTTCGCGGCGTTACAGTTCCACGGCGAAAGAGACAATACCTTATGCACAACACACTATCTGAAACCCAACTTCGCCGTGACCTGACTGCCGCTTTTCGCTGGGCGGCGCGGCTGGACATGCACGAGGCCGTCGCCAATCATTTCAGTGCGGCGGTGTCGGATGACGGCAAACAATTTTTGCTCAATCCGGTCGGGCGCCATTTTTCACGCATGCGCGCCAGTGAACTGTTATTGCTGGATGCCGCTAACCCTCACACCATGCAGGGCGCCAACGCGCCCGACCCGACCGCCTGGTATCTACATGCCGAACTGCACCAGCGTCTGCCCCAGGCGCGTTGCATCCTGCACACCCACATGGCCAGTACCACCGCGTTGTGCTGCCTGCAGGATTTCGAATTCCTGATGCTGGACCAGAACGCCTGCCGTTTTCACCGGCGCATTGCCTACGACCGCGACTACAGCGGCATGGCGCTGGATGCGTCCGAGGGCGAACGCGTCGCGCGCTTGACGGGCGCGGGCAAAAACATTTTGTTCATGGGCAACCACGGCGTCATCGTGGTGGGTGCGTCGGTGGCGCAGGCCTTCGATGACCTCTACTACCTGCAAAAAGCTGCGACGGTTCAGGTGTTGGCATTGTCTACCGGACGACCGCTGGCATTGATTCCCGAGCCGGTGGCGGCATTGGCGGGTGCACAGTGGAACAACTACCCCACGCAATTTTCAGAGCTGCATTTCGCCGAGCTCAAACAGATTTTGGACATCGAGGAAAAGGACTACACCACATGAACCACAACGTCATTATTACCTGCGCGCTGACCGGCGCCGGCGACACCGCCGACAAGAACAAGGCGGTGCCGGTAACGCCGACACAGATCGCCGCTGCAGCTGTCGAGGCGGCCAATGCCGGTGCGACCGTGGTGCATTGCCATGTTCGCGACCCGCAAACCGGCAAGGGTAGCCGCGACCCGGCCTTGTACCGCGAAGTGATGGAGCGCATCCGCGCATCGGGCGTGGACATCATCGTCAACCTGACGGCGGGTATGGGGGGCGACCTGGAAATTGGCGCCGGGGAAAAGCCGCTCGAATTCGGCCCGACCACCGACCTGGTGGGCCCGCTGACGCGCCTGCTACACGTGGAAGAACTGCTACCCGATATCTGCACGCTGGACTGCGGCACGCTGAACTTCGGCGATGGGGACCTGATTTACGTCTCCACGCCGGCCGCGCTACGTGTCGGTGCCAAACGCATCACCGATCTGGGCGTCAAGGCCGAGCTGGAAATCTTCGATACCGGGCACCTGTGGTTCTCCAACCAGATGATCAAGGAAGGCTTGCTGGTAGACCCGCTGTTCCAGTTATGCATGGGCATTCCCTGGGGCGCCCCGGCCGACACCACCACCATGAAGGCCATGGTCGACAACCTGCCGGGCGGCGCGACCTGGGCCGGTTTCGGCATAGGGCGCATGCAGATGCCGATGGCCGCGCAGGCGATGTTATTGGGCGGCAATGTGCGGGTGGGGCTGGAGGACAACCTGTGGCTCGACAAGGGTGTGCCGGCGACCAACGGCTCGCTGGTCGAGCGCGTGGTCAAGCTGATTCACTGCATGGGTGCACGGCCGATGACACCTGCCGAAGGACGCGTGAAGATGGGCCTGAAGAAGCGCGGCTAAAACGCGGTTAAAGCCCTTGTATTTACGAGTCCGGTAACAGTTTCAAGGAAGTCTGCATGTCGTTTGTCACGGAAATCAAGACCTTTGCCGCACTCGGTAGCGGCGTTATCGGCAGCGGCTGGGTCGCGCGTGCTTTGGCCCATGGGTTGGACGTGGTTGCCTGGGACCCGGCGCCGGGCGCCGAGGCACAGTTGCGCGGGCGTATCGCCAAATGCTGGCCGGCGCTGGAAAAACAGGGGCTCAAGGCCGGTGCTTCCCAAAGCCGTCTGCGTTGTGTGGCGACGGTGGAGGAATGTGTTGCGCAAGCCGACTTCATCCAGGAAAGCGCACCCGAGACCCTGAGCCTGAAGATCGATTTGCACGCCAGGGTCAGCGCCGCCGCGCGGCCCGACGTGTTGATCGCGTCTTCTACCTCGGGCCTGTTGCCCAGCGATTTTTATGCCAATGCGAAGAACCCGGAGCGGTGTGTTGTCGGCCATCCGTTCAACCCGGTGTACCTGTTGCCTCTGGTGGAGGTGGTAGGCGGTGCCAAAACTTTGCCCGATGCGGTGCAGGCCGCGATGCAGGTGTACCGTTCCCTGAGCATGCGCCCGCTGCATGTGCGCAAGGAGGTTCCCGGCTTTATTGCCGACCGGCTGCTGGAGGCGATGTGGCGCGAGTCGCTGCATCTGGTCAACGACGGTGTCGCCACCACCGGCGAAATTGATGACGCGATCCGTTACGGCGCCGGTATCCGCTGGTCTTTCATGGGCAGTTTCCTGATCTATACCCTGGCTGGGGGCGACGCGGGCATGCGCCACTTCATGGCGCAGTTCGGGCCGGCACTCAAGCTGCCCTGGACCAGGCTTGAAGCGCCCGAGCTGACCGACGGCCTGATCGACAGCGTGGTTGACGGCACAGCGGTCCAGCTGGGCAAACACAGCATCGCCGATCTGGAACGCTACCGCGACGATTGCCTGATGGCGGTGCAAGAGGCGGTACGCGCCACCAAGATCAAACACGGCATTGCGCTGGATGACTGATACAACGTCCGGCCCGTTGACCACCTGGCGTGGTTCGATACAACACGAGTGGGTGGACTTCAACGGCCATTTGCGCGATGCGTTTTACATGTTGCTGTTCAGCTTCGCAAGCGACGGTTTCATCGACCACGTCGGGCTGGATGAAGCCGGCCGCGCGGCCACCGGGCATAGCATCTTCACGCTGGAGTGCCACATCAACTATCTGCTCGAGGTGAAACAGGCCGCCGCCGTAGAGGTGCGCACGCAGGTCATGGGCAGCGACGCCAAACGCCTGCACGTCTATCACAGCCTGCATCTTGCCGGCACCGAACCGTTGCTGGCGGGCAGCGAACAAATGTGGCTCAACATGGACATGCACCTGCGCCGTTCAGCGCCGTTTGCAGCTTCGGTGTTGCCGCAAGTGCAGGCGATGACGGCGCGACACAAGGCCCTGCCGGTGCCGAAATTTGTCGGCCGGGTGATCGCGTTGCCGGTCAAAGGCTAGCGGCATGGTCGATCCGCACATTGCAGGCCGTGTCACCACGCCGCTGGAAGGCAGCGGGCACCGCCCGTGGGACCCGTTGGCCGCCATCGACGCGCCCTTGTGCCTGCATCGGCCAAGCGTGCTGCCGCAGTGGGTGGACTACAACGGCCATAGGAGCGAGTCCTGTTACCTGCTGGTGTTCGGCGACAACTCGGACGCGTTCTTTCGCTACATCGGCATCGACGAGGACTACCGCGACCGAGGCGGTCATTCGCTCTATACCGTCGAGACCCACCTGCACAATCTGCGCGAGGCCAGCCAGGGCGAACCCCTGCGCCTGACCTTGCAATTGCTGGACCTGGACGAAAAACGCCTGCATATTTTTCATGCGATGCACCACGGCGCCAGCGGCGAGCTTCTAGCAACCGCCGAGCAGATGCTGGTGCATGTGAACATGGCGCAGGGCCGAGCGGCTGCCATGCCGGCTGACCTTTATCAGCGTTTGCTGACCATCCGCGCAACCCACGCCAGCCTGCCCGTGCCACCGCAGGTTGGCCACCGCATCGGCATCCGGCGCAAGCCCTCCTGAGTCGGCAAAACGCCGACTCGCATCACTTCATCCGCGCGACCCCATCATGCATTTCGAACTCAGCACCGAACAGAAGATGATCGTCGAGACGGTGCGCAGTTTTGTCGAGACCGAGTTGTATCCGCACGAGGCCGAGGTGGAGCGGCTGGATGAGATCCCGCCCGCATTGGTGAAAAGCATTCAGGCCAAGGCAATCGAGGTCGGCCTGTATGCCGCCAACATGCCCGAAGCCCTGGGCGGCGGCGGGCTGGACAATTTCTGCATCACCTTGATGGAACGAGAACTGGGCCGTGCCTCCTACGGCCTGCAGATGCTGGTGGCGCGCCCGAGCAATATCCTGCGCGCCTGCCAGGGCGGCCAGATTGAAGAGTATTTGTTGCCGACGATTCGGGGCGACCGGCATGACTGCCTGGCCATGACCGAGCCCAATGCCGGCTCGGACGTGCGCAGCATGCAGACACGCGCGGTCCGCGACGGCGGCGACTATGTGGTCAACGGCAGCAAACACTTCATCAGTCACGCCGACATGTCCGACTTCGTGGTGCTGTTTGCGGCCACCGATGTCGAGCAAACCAAGAACGGCCCGAAGAAAAAGATCACCGGCTTCCTGGTGGACCTGGATAGCCCGGGACTGACGGTGCGCCGTGGTCCGGCGTGTGTATCGCACCGCGGTTACCACCAGTGCGAATTGTTTTTTACCGACTGCCGCGTGCCGGTGCGCAACCGGCTCGGCGAAGAAGGCAAAGGCTTCGATTTGATGGGTGAATGGCTGGGCGCCACGCGGTTGACGGTGGCCGCCACCAGCGTGGGGCGCGGGCGTCGCGTGCTCGAGATGGCTACCGAATGGGCGGCCACACGCAAGCAGTTCGGCCAGCCGATAGGACGTTTTCAGGGCACCGGCTTCAAGCTGGCCGACATGGCCACGGACCTGGAAGCCGCCGAACTGCTGACGCTGCAGGCGGCCTGGAAATGTGACCAGGGCCGGATGACCGACTCGGACGCCGCAATGGCCAAATTGTTCGCGTCCGAGGCGCTGGCGCGTGTCACGGACCAGGCGGTGCAGATCTTCGGCGGCATGGGCCTCATGAGCGAGTTGCCGATAGAACGCTTTTGGCGCGACGCACGGGTCGAACGCATTTGGGACGGCACCAGCGAAATCCAGCGCCACATCATCTCGCGCGCGATGCTGCGCGCGCATGGCGCGTGACTTTGCGCCGCCTGTTCTCGCCGCGCCATATCGCGGTGTTCGGCGGAAAGGCCGCCGCTGAAGTGGTGCGCCAGTGCCGCAAGCTCGGCTTCGACGGCGACATCTGGCCGGTGCATCCGCGGCATGCGGTGTTGGAAGGATTGCGCTGTTACCGCGATGTGGCCGCGTTGCCTGGCCCGCCCGACGCGAGTTTTATTGCCGTGCCGCGCGAAGGAACCATCGATATCGTGTCCGAACTGGCGCAACGTGGCGCCGGGGGTGTGGTCTGTTATGCGTCGGGTTTTGCGGAAGTGGGCGGCGTCGGCATCGCGCTTCAACACCAGTTGGTAAAGGCGGCGGCCGATGTGGCGCTGCTCGGTCCCAACTGTTACGGCATGCTCAACTACCTGGACGGCGTGGCTTTGTGGCCGGACCAGCACGGCGGCGAACGGGTGCAACGCGGTGTCGCCATCGTCACGCAAAGTGGCAACATCGGCCTGAACCTGACCATGCAACGGCGTTCACTGCCGCTGGCGTATCTGATCACAGTCGGCAACAAGGCCGGCGCGAGTATCGAGCAATGCGTAGCCGCGTTGTTGCAGGACGACCGGGTGAGCGCTATCGGCCTGCATATCGAAGGGCTGGACGACGTGGCTGCGTTCTCGCGCGTGGCGCTCAAGGCGCT
>JANYBQ010000125.1 GCA_025360705.1 Betaproteobacteria bacterium
ACCACCAGAAACTGCACCTGGTGGTGGACGAAGCCGACCGCATGCTCGACCTGGGTTTTGCCGATGACCTGGCCGAAGTCAACCAGCTCACGATCGAACGCAAGCAGACCATGATGTTCAGCGCCACGTTGGCGCCGCGCATCCAGCAACTGGCCACGCGCGTGATGCGCCAGCCCCAGCGCGTACAGGTAGACAACCCGCAGGAACGGCATCAGAACATCAAGCAGGTTCTGTTCTGGGCCGACAACGCACAACACAAACGCAAGCTGCTGGACCACTGGCTGCGCGACACCACGATCAACCAGGCGATTGTTTTCGCCAGCACGCAAATCGAATGCGATGGCCTTGCCAACGACCTGCAGCAAGACGGTTTCAGCGCGGTGGCCTTGCATGGCGCGTTGAATCAGGGCATACGCAACCGCCGTTTGATGGCGTTGCGCGAAGGCCATGTGCAGATCCTGGTGGCGACCGATGTTGCCGCGCGCGGTCTGGACGTACCGACCGTTACCCACGTATTCAATTTCGGTCTGCCGATGAAGCCCGAGGACTACACCCACCGTATCGGCCGCACCGGTCGTGCCGGGCGTGATGGCCTGGCCGTTACGCTGGCCGAGTTCCGCGATCGGCGCAAGATTTTTGACATCGAGGCCTACACCCGGCAGCAGTTCAAGTCTGAAGTGATTCCGGGCCTGGAGCCGCAGCAACGTTTTCCGGATTCGCGGCCCAATTCGAACTTTGGAGGCCGTAACAGTCGTGGCCCGTCCGAAGCGCCTTCGCGCGACCGCAAGTTTGGGCCGTCACGCGGCCGTGATGGCGGCGGATTCCCACCGCGTGAAGGCGCTGCACGTGAAGGGTTCAGCTACAAACGCGAAGGCGGTTTCAACGATCGGTTTGCCGGACGCAGCGAGCCACGCAACGAAGGTTTTGCTCCCCGCAATGACTTTGCCCCGAGAAAACCGGCGTTTGCCAAACCCGCGCATGAACGGTCAGCGTTTGCGCAGCCGGGCAGTGGAGGCAAGACTTTTGTCCCACGCGACGTGCAAAAACGCCCTCTAAAGCTGGGTAAGCCGGAACGCGCCTGATTCTGAGCCGCTCTAATGGCAGAGCCTGCAAGTTGTGAGACTTGCAGGCTTTTGCTTGGAATAGCCAGTCGACGTGCGCGATAAGCCTGCGAAGTGGAAATCGGTCTGGATCAGTTCCAGCGACCGCGAGAGCCACCCACATTCAGATTACCTGCGCCAATCAGCGCGACAGCAATGGCACCAAATAGATACAAGCCTTGCGGCTCGATAGCCCAGCCACCTTCATTGTTGAGCGCCAAATTTGATCGCTGTGCGCAGAGGGCATAGCGACCCCCATGGTTACGGCCACCACCAGCGCCGCAGGGCACGTCCAGAGCCCGACGACGATCACCAATACGGGTGCCAATACCTCACCGATGTAGGCGCCATATGCAAACCCGCTGGGCAGACCGTGTTGAGCCAGTACATCGGCAACAGGGGCGACCCCTCCAGAAATATTGCTGATGCCATGTAGCAGCATCGACACGGCAAGTGTCAACCGCAATACAAGTTTGCCGGCATCTTCTTGCGCAGCTTTTGCGCGATACGGGCCGTCCCGGTAGTGGTGGGGATTGTGTGGGCCATGTGGTGATTACTTGCGTTGAGGCTTTGCGCGGTCGCGCGAACGCCGTATGCGCAATGGCTGCAATCGGGAGTTGCAGTCAGGCGGACGTTTCTCACAATAGCTGTAGGCCGGGGTTTACACAAGAGTTGCTGTCACTTTCGCGCAAAGTTAGCGGAAACGACTCCGTAATAGTTGGCGTAGAGGAGGAGGATCGAGCAACTTCAGCAAGTTGTTGATCGAAACATTTTCTCCAATTTATTTTTCTTGAGTTACCCACAAAGTTACCCGAAAAAAGATGTTCTGAATTTTTCCCGATTTGGTGGGATCGAACAGCGCTGCCTGTCACGCGTTCATAAGTGAAATTGTGTCCGGCGGACCAATTGCCACTGCTCAACAGCAGCGCTCGCGTGTCAGTCACGTCCACCCCGCAGTGGTAACAAGAAACCCGCAATTTGAAGAAAAGATCTTCAAATTACATGTTCTGGCGGTGCCCTCTTGAATGGTGGAGAGGGAGGATCGAGAAACATCGGCCAGCCCGCACAGATGCTGACTCGGCCGAAGCGAATAATTAGCAGTTACCGCCCGAACTTACCTGCACAGCAGTGTTCTTCAAGGACGCTGGATCGTCAGTCCCTGGAACGGTCATGCGCCCACCGACATGGGTAACGCCTCGCGTACGTCAATCGTTCGCGCGCCCGCCACGATCACCGGATCTCGCGAGAACCAGTCGCGCACTTCATTTTCTGTCTCAGCGTGGCAAAAGAGTATCCCCTGCAGTGCGCCAGGTTCGTAATGGGGGAACTTCCAACCGCATTCGATCTTCCCGCTGCGTACCAGATCGGCCAGGAAGGCGACGTGCTCAGGACGGTGAAGGTTGCTTAGTTCGATGTCGACCATCGTATATATGAGGGCGAAGAGCTTCATGGGGGACTTTCTGAAGGGAGTCGGATGTGGGAGCCGAGAAAAAAGGCGGCACTGCCGCCAATCAGGTCCAGCTTGTGGATTGCGTTCGGTGGCTGGTTGTTCTCAAGTCTTTGCTGCACCAGCCATGGCGCGCATCATGCGTTCCGAAGGCTTGCGCGCGATGCCCCATCGGCAGGGGCGTCGCGGGAATGCAGACCAGTACTCTGCGAAGTGCGTCTCGTAGTCTTCCCCGACCTGTTCCATTTCCGTGGTGTACTCGACCGCGAAGCCGTCCGGGTCAATGAAGTAGCTGAAGACGTTGTTGCCCGGACCATGCCGGCCCAAGCCCCATTCCACGATGTAGCCGTGGTCCAGTAAGCGGCCGGCACCGTACATCAGGCTGTCGATGTCGCGCATCTTGAAGGCGGCGTGGTTCAACGAGAGTGCACTGCCATGCGCCAGCGCCACCGTGTGATGATCGGTGCCGCAGCGCAGGAAGTCCATGCGGTCAGTTCGGTCGCTCAGCCGCAGGCCCAGCACGTCGGTGAAAAAGGCGCTGAGCTGCGGCATGTCCGCGGTGTTGAGCACCACATGCGTGAGGCACAGCGGGCGGGTCGGATCGGCGACCTGCGCCAGGGGCGTGGATGCCGACGCCACCGCTATAACGATGCGCAAGCTCTGCGGCCCCTCGAATACCACACCATAGTCTTTGCCTGGCTCGCCCGTCAGCACGCCCGGCGCCGCGAGCACCCGTACCGCCGGGTCACTGGCCACGCGTGCATGCAGCGAATGCACCGCCGTAGCGTCCCGCGCCAGCAGGGTGAGCGACTCGAGACGCGCGAGCGTGCTCTGACGCAGGCTCAGGGCCACGGGGGCACCTTCAACACAGCGAAAAAAGCGCCGGCCCGGCTCTTCGCCCAACTGCGCCATGCCCCAAACCTCCGTGTAGAAGTTCGTGGAGCGCTGCAGGTCTGTCACTTCCAGCGATATGCTTGCCAGGCCCGTGATCCAGGTGTTGTTCATCGCATGACTCCTGACGTGGTTTGACTTGCTCAGACTGTCTCGGCCACGAAGTCCTCCAGCCGCCGGCCGGCCGTCATCTCGCGATTCAGCACGGCCCAGCGGCGGCCGCATTCGCGGCTGAACTCTGCGAAATCTTCCGGCATCGCTGCATAAGGTGAACGGATCGGTCCGGCGTTGCAGTACCCCGCGGCGCTGATGCGCAGTTTCTCCATCTGAATGTTGAATTGCGCGAAGACCTCGGGGTTGGCGATGATTGGCCGGATCGGTTCGTTGGCCCAGTCCAGCGCCGCAGAGATACGCTTGACGGATTCTGCGTCACCGCGTTCGACGGCGCGCATCAGCGCGATTGTGGGCTTCGGTCCCATGCTTGCGGCTGTGGCCCAACAGCAGATCGTGGTTTCGGGCGATTCCTCGTAAAAGCGCGCCATGGTCATCTCGTTGGGCACGATGTTCACGCGCCCTTCGGTGATTTGGATCAGCTTGCGCAGGTCGCGTGGCTGGGCATATTTGGCCGAGACTACGGTGGGCGCCACCTTGATCACGGCCTGCCAGAACTCGTCGGGGAAGGTGAAACGGAAAGCACGCGTGTTTGCGTACACCATGATCGCAAGCTCGGGGAAGCCCTCGGACAGTTCGCGGTAGTACTGCACTGCGGCATCCACCGTGACGGGCTGCCACATTGGTAGGCCGAGAAGCGTGCCCTCGGCGCCGAGGTCGTTGACCAGGCGCATGCGGCGCGCGACCTCGTAGCCGCCCAATGCCGATGTGCCCACGAACAGGGGAACGCGCTTGCGCGTAGTTTCGATAAGGCAGGCGACGAAGGCGTCGTAGTCTTCCTGCGACAGTGTCGCGCACTCACCGGTGGTGCCCAACGCGATAAGTCCGTCGCATCCATCGGCAATCAGGGCCTCGACGGAGCGCGCCGTCTCGTCCAGGTTCACCGTGTCGCGGGCCAGGATGTGTTCCGCACCGGGTTTGGCGGGCGTTGGCAGGATGGCGTATAGACCGCGGATTTCATTGGCACTCAGCATGGTTTCTTCTCCAGTTCAAAAGCAATCCAAAAGCACGCCAAGCGGGCGCACATCACAAATAGATTCGTCCAAAACGTCAGTCGCGCGCAGGCACTTGGTGTTGCAGAACGATTTCTCGCCGCTCGCGTGCCGACTGCAGCACGGCCGCGCTCACCTCCATGGTGGCTTTGCCCCACGCGCCGTCATGCAGCGGGGACACCCCTGTCTGAATGGCCTGAAGCATTTCGTCCACCACGCCGCCCTTGTCCGGAAAAGCCGATCCGCGCGCCACTTGCAATTCCCGGCGGCCATCCTGACCGTAAATCAGGACCCCGTCCGCCGACGGCCGCATGTCGCCAAGCGCACAGCTCACGATGGTCACGCCGCAGTGCAGGTGATGCCAGTTGGCGGGCAGCGACGCGGAGCCGAAGCCGGCTTGCGCCGCGGCAGAGGCCTTGAAAGCACTCTCCTCGCGTGCATCCGCGAAGCGGCGCAGCCGAGCGCGGGCCTTTCCGTGGTCATCAGCAGCTTTGGGCTCTCCCGACTCGCCCACCCAGAAATGGAATTCGTCGCTGTCGAAGTAGTCGTAGCCACTGAACACCAGGGAGGCCGCAGCGCCGTCCTCGAACTGCAGAAAAGTGAGGTGACTGCCCTCGGTGGGGCGTCCCGGATCCAATGCCCAGGCCATGGAGCGGACGCTCCGCACCATGCCGCCTCCCAATAGCCGCACCATGTCCACTTGATGCGGCACCTGGTTGAAGATGATCCCTCCGCCCTGCGCCGTATCCAGCTCTTCCAACCGGCGCGGGCGCATGAGGAAGTTGGAGTAGCTCCAGGTATTGACCATTGCCAGCGGACCCAGCTCGCCGCTGCGAATGATCTCGCGCATGCGCCGCACGGGTGGGTCGAAGCTGTGGGTGTGCCCCACCAGCAAGTGCACGCCATGGCTGGCGGCAGCCTGCGTCATCGCCTCGCAGTCTTCGACAGTGAGAGCCATGGGCTTCTCGACAATGATGTGTTTGCCGCAGGCTGCAGCCAACACCGCATGCTCCTTGTGCCACTGATGCGGCGTGGCGATATAAACAGTGTTGACCAGCGGGTCTTGGCACAGCGCCGCTACCTCAGCGTATGCCGGTGCTCCAAAGGCGGACGCGAAACGCTCTCGCGCCTCGGAGCGAAGGTCTGCGGCGGCCACGATGCGCACGTCAGGATGGCTGCGCAAACTGGGCAATATCTGGTTCGTGGCGCCGCCCAGTCCAACCAGGCCCAGGCGAATGACGGGCGTGTCACGCATCGTCGCGGTCACAGCTTTAGCGTCGAAAGGGCGGCGACGTTGGGCGCGAAGAGTTCGTCTACCGCAGGAGCACTGGGGGCCAGGCCCTGCTCGGCGACGTACTGGCACAGGGTTTCAATCTCGCGCCGGTTCGGCTCGATCCCGTAGGGCCAGAAGTCCTCCCCCATCAACTCGCGGATTTCGCGTCCGTACTCGAATGCCCAGGGCCAGGACAGCGTGGGCGGCTCCTGCGTACGCAGGAATGCCATGGCGTTGCGCCGCGCTTGCTCGAAGGCCTGATACAGACTTACGGCGGCCCAAGGGTGCTTCTCGAACACCTCCCTTCGCAGCACCACGACGTGCATGATGGGGAAGATGCGCGTCTTGCGCCAGTAGGCACGCTCCGCTGCCGGATAGTCGGGGAACAGGCGTGCCACTGCCTCATGGCCTTGGGTGAACGCCGGCGGTGGCTGTGGAGCGATGACAGCATCCAGCGCGCCCTCGGCGAGCATGTCGCTGAGCGTGCGGTCCTGTACATGCTGGATCGATACGCCTGCCACGTCGACTTCCATCATGGGCTTTCGGCCTGCCGAAGTGAGCCCCCCTGTAAACCAGGTGCAGGCAGCGGGCGACACGTCGTATTCGTGCTGTAGCAAGCCACGCGTCCACACTGCGGCCGTCATCTGGTATTCCGGCACGCCGATCCGCCGGCCTTGCAGGTCTTTGGGGGCGGCGATGCCGGCGCGGGTGTTGACGTAGATTGCGCTATGACGGAAGGTGCGCGAGGGGAACACCGGGATCGCGACGAATGGCATCTGGCCGCGCGCCTTCTGGATGACATAGGTC
>JANYBQ010000133.1 GCA_025360705.1 Betaproteobacteria bacterium
GCTGCTGGGCGTGCTGGCCCAACGGCTGGTGCGCAAATGGTGCGTCCACTGCTTGGGCAAAGGCTGCGACCGGTGCAGCCACAGCGGCTACAAGGGGCGCACCGGCGTGTACGAGTTGCTGGTGGCGGACGAAGCGATCCGGGCCCAGATTCACAACACCGCGTCGGAGGCGGATATTCGCGGCGCCGCCATCGTGGGCGGTATGCGGTTGATGCGCGAGGACGGTGAGCGGCTGGTGAACGCAGGTATCACGGCACGCGAGGAACTCGTGCGCGTTACCCGCGATTGATGGCGTCGCCGTAAACACCCCATGCCCGCTTATTCGTTCGAGGCGCTCGATGCCCAGGGCGCGACCCGCAAGGGTGTGCTGGAGGCCGAAACCGCACGCGCCGCGCGCAGCGCCTTGCGTTCGCAAGCGCTGGTTCCGTTGCAGGTTCAGGTGCTTGGCGCCGGCGCATCGGGAGTCGCGGGTGCGGCCCAAGACCAGGCGGCCAACGGCGCGGGGCGCAAGTTGTTTGCCGGGCGCGTATTCGGGCCGGACGCACTCTGCATCTGGACGCGGCAACTGGCCGGACTGGTATCTGCCAGCCTGCCGCTTGAGCGCGCGCTGACCGCGTTGTGCGACGAGGCCGAAGACCCGCGCCAGCGCAATTTGGTGGCGTCATTGCGGGCCGAGGTCAATGCCGGCAGCAGTTTCGCGAAGGCGCTGTCCCAACATGGGCGTGAGTTTTCGGAAATTTATATTTCGGTGATAGGTGCCGGCGAACAAAGCGGCAACCTGGGCCTGGTGCTGGAGCGGCTGGCCGACGATCTGGCCGAGCAACAGGCGCTTAAAGCCAAGCTGCTGGGCGCCGCGTTGTATCCGGCCATCGTGACGCTGGTGGCGATTGTGATCGTGATGTTTTTGGTGGGGTACGTGGTGCCCCAAGTGGCCAACGTATTTGCCGGCACCAAAAAGGCTCTGCCCTGGCTGACCGTGGCGATGTTGAGCCTGAGCCGCCTGGTGCGCAGTTATGGCGTGCTCGCTTTAGCGCTGCTGGCAGTGGCTGGGGTTACGCTGCGTTATGCGTTGAAGAACGAAGACCTGCGGCAAAAATATGACGCCGGGTTTTTGGACTTGCCTCTGGTGGGAAGACTTGCGCGCGGTTACAACGCCGCGCGTTTCGCCAACACATTGGCCATGTTGGCGGCCGCCGGTGTGCCTATCCTGAAGGCGCTACAGGCAGCTGCCGAGACGCTGAACAACCGGGCCATGCGGGCGGACGCATTTGCCGCATTGATCCTGGTGCGCGAGGGCGCGCCGCTGGCTTCGGCGCTGGCGCAAAAAAAACGTTTTCCGGGATTGCTGGCGATGTTCGCGCGCCTTGGAGAACAGACAGGCCAGTTACCCCAGATGCTGCAGCGCGCCGCAGCCCAGCTCAGCAACGACGTGCAACGCCGCGCGTTTCAACTCGCGACGATTCTGGAGCCATTGCTGATCGTTGCCATGGGTTTGGTCGTGATGCTGATCGTGTTGGCGGTGTTGCTGCCGATCATCCAGCTCAATCAACTGGTGCGCTGAGAGCTAGTGCAACACTGCACTACTACAGCTCCGCGATCTGCAACCAATCCCAGCGCTGCTGGTAACTGAAAGCCTTTTGCCGAAATAGCGGACGATGATCCGAAAGCGGGTTGGGCCGCAGGATACCCCGGTATAAATCGTCAAGGCCATAAGGTGCGTAAAGGATCGGCGGCGCGCCCTGGCGCCCGCTTTGCAGGCCGACCGATGTACAGGGCACCAGGAAGCGGTCGATAGCTTCGCGCGAATTGATCAGCGCCGGATACGCAAACCCAAACCAGTCGGCGTACCATGTGTGCACGCGCGCCTGGTTTTTGGCCTCGATGGTGATGTCGAGGTCGCTGTAACAAGCTTGCACGCGTTGTTCCACAGCAAGTTCAGATTCCGGCGAAAGATCGTCGCCGTCGAAGTAGAACAGGTCGTAGTCCTTGATTCCCGTTGTCGGCGTGCGGCCGCAACGAAGGTTCCAGACGGTCTGAAACAGACACCCCGCCACCAGCCAGGCATCCAGCAAGTTCAACGCCGGAAGGCGTTCAAGAATGGCCCGATTGAATGGATTTTGCAATCCGTCGCTTACAAACCGCTCAGCGGTGAACGCTTCAGGCATGCCGCAATGGTCTGGTCCCGACACTCAAACCACTTTCGCGATCGACGCGCACACGTAATCGATATTCTTGCTATTGAGCGCGGCCACGCACATGCGGCCAGTGTCGGTACCAAAAACTGAAAATTCCTCACGCAGCCGCACCATCTGGTCCTTGCGCAGGCCCGAATAACTAAACATGCCGATCTGGCGAGTGATAAAACCCATGTCCTGCTGCACGCCAGCGGCCTTGAGCCCGTCGACCAGCTTTTGGCGCATGGCTTTTATGCGTACCCGCATTTCACCCAGCTCCTGCTCCCACAAAGCGCGCAATTCGGGATCGGCCATAACCGCCGCTACAACCGCGCCACCATGGGTAGGCGGACTGCTGTAATTGGTACGGATAACGATCTTGAGCTGGCTTAAAACCCGTGCCGTTTCTTCTTTGCTGTCGCACAGAACGCTTAAAGCACCGACGCGCTCTCCGTACAGGCTGAAGCTTTTACTGAAGCTGGTGGAAACCAGGAAACTCATACCCGCGGCAACGAATTTCCGCACCGCCGCGCCGTCTTCCTCGATGCCGTAGCCGAAGCCCTGATAAGCCATGTCCAGGAACGGCGTCAGATTGCGAGCTTTGCAGGCGGCCACCACCCGGTCCCATTGAGCGGCCGTGATGTCGTATCCGGTCGGGTTGTGACAACAGGCGTGCAACACAACGATGGTGCCAGGCACTGCGGCATCGAGCCCTGCAAGCATGCCGTCGAGGTTGACGCTGTGATTCACGGCGTCGTAATAGGGATAGGCCTCGACCTGAAAGCCGGCGTTGGTGAACAGCGCCAGATGGTTTTCCCAACTTGGGTCGCTGATCAGCACCTTGGCTTTCGCGTTCAGTTTTTTCAGGAAATCGGCGCCGATCTTCAAGCCGCCTGTGCCGCCGATAGCTTGCACGGTGGCAACCCGGCCCGACGTAACGGGTTCGGACCCGGCACCGAATACCAATGACTTGACCGCGGCGTCATAAGCCGCAATGCCGTCGATCGGCAGGTAGCCGCGTGCCGTGGGCGAATCCATCATGATTTTTTCAGCTGCCTGGACACATTTAAGCAGCGGCAGTTTGCCGTTGTCGTCGTAGTACACGCCGACGCCCAGGTTCACCCTTGACGGGTTGGTATCAGCGACAAATTGCTCGGTGATACCCAGAATCGGGTCGCGTGGGGCCAGTTCAACAGCGGTAAACAGGGACATGATCGGGCTCTCTTGAATTTGGGGGCAGGGGACGAAGATACTGAGTGTTCGGCGGCGCGCCCAGATGGCAAAAATGTGTCAACTGCGTTACGCTTGTCGGTTTCCCATAATTTTACAGTCGCGCTTGTGTACAAGGCGGCCAAAGCCATGTCAGATCTTGCCGAAGTCCCCGTCGATAACCTACCACTTGCCGCTGACCTGCCTTCGGGCACGTCTGCGCAAGGAGAGTTCGTCAGTTTTCCAGGCTCCCCGTTTGAGTTGTTTATGCCTTATCCGCCGGCGGGGGACCAACCGCAGGCGATCGACAAACTGGTAGAGGGTGTCAACGACGGCGAGGTGTTCCAGACGCTGCTGGGCGTGACCGGTTCGGGCAAGACGTTCACCATGGCCAATGTGATTGCGCGCCTTGGGCGCCCGGCCATCGTATTTGCGCCCAACAAGACACTGGCGGCGCAGTTGTACAGCGAGTTCCGCGAATTCTTTCCGCGCAATGCGGTGGAATATTTCGTCAGCTATTACGACTATTACCAGCCAGAAGCGTATGTACCTCAGCGCGATCTTTTTATAGAAAAAGACTCTGCCATCAACGAACACATCGAGCAGATGCGCCTGTCGTGTACCAAGAGCGTGCTGGAGCGCCGCGACGTGGTGATCGTGGCCACTGTTTCCGCGATTTATGGCATTGGCCAACCTGAGGCGTATCACCAGATGGTGATGACCTTGCGGGTGGGCGACAAGTTATCCCAACGCGATGTAATTGCCCAACTGGTGCGTATGCAATACCAGCGCAACGAGCAGGAATTCGCGCGCGGCAAGTTCCGCGTGCGCGGTGACACCATCGACGTATTCCCCGCCGAACACAGTGAAATGGCCATTCGCATCGAGCTGTTCGACGACGAGATCGAGTCGCTTCAACTGTTCGACCCGCTAACCGGGCGCATTCGCCAGAAACTCCTGCGTTTTACGGTCTATCCGAGCAGCCATTACGTTACGCCGCGCGACCGGGTCGTGGCGGCGGTGGAAACCATCAAGATAGAGCTTTCGGACCGCTCCAAGGAACTGGTTGGCGCTGGCAAGCTGGTGGAAGCCCAGCGACTGGAGCAGCGCACCCGGTTCGATCTGGAGATGCTGAGTGAAGTAGGCCACTGTAAAGGCATCGAAAACTACACGCGCCATTTGTCGGGCGCCGCACCGGGCGATCCGCCGGCCACGCTGACCGACTATCTGCCCAAGGACGCGATCATGTTTCTGGACGAGTCGCATGTGCTTATCGGACAGTTTGGTGGCATGTACAACGGTGACCGTTCGCGCAAGACCACACTGGTGGAATACGGATTTCGCCTGCCCAGTGCACTGGACAACCGCCCGCTCAAGTTCGAAGAATTCCAGACCCGGATGCGCCAGGCGATTTTTGTGTCGGCCACGCCAGCGCAGTGGGAGCAGGAACACGCCGGCCAGGTGGTTGAGCAACTGGTGCGGCCCACCGGCCTGGTGGATCCGGAAGTGGAGGTGCGTCCTGCCACGCACCAAGTGGACGATGTGTTGCAGGAAATTCGCATCCGAGTGGAGAAAAATGAACGTGTGTTGATCACCACACTGACCAAACGCATGGCTGAGCAGCTTACCGACTACCTGGCCGACAACGGGGTCAAGGGGCGTTATCTACACAGTGACGTGGACACCGTCGAGCGGGTCGAAATACTGCGCGACCTGCGGCTGGGTGCCTTCGATGTGTTGGTGGGCATCAACCTGCTGCGCGAGGGACTGGATATTCCCGAGGTGTCGCTGGTGGCGATTCTGGATGCGGACAAGGAAGGGTTCCTGCGTTCGGAACGCAGCCTGATCCAGACCATTGGCCGCGCCGCACGCAATCTGAGCGGGCGCGCCATTCTGTACGCCGACCGTGTGACCGATTCGATGGCACGCGCCATCGGCGAAACTGAGCGCCGGCGCGCACGCCAAGTGGCGCACAACTTGGAGCAAGGCATTACGCCGCGCAGCATCGTCAAAAATGTGCGCGATTTGATCGACGGCGTCTACAGCGAAAAGGCCGGGCGCGAAATGGAGCGACTCGAGAAGGACGCGATGCAACGGGCGCTGGTCGAGGACATGAGCGAAAAAGATGTTGGTCGCGAGATAAAACGCCTGGAGAAACTGATGCTGGAACACGCCCGCAATCTCGCTTTCGAGCAGGCGGCACAGGTACGCGATCAATTGGGGTCATTGAAGAAGCGCGCGTTTGGGGCGGCCGGCACCGATAACATAGCTTCTATTTCACAATATGAAATAAGACACCATTTATGACTGCTTGGTCGAGTACCCGAGTAAATCACTTGGTTTTTGGTATACTTGAACTAATTAGTCGGGAACCACACGAAACCTTGTACCCGTGCGTATCACCAGTGTCCGACCAGTGTCCATTGGGACAAAAACGGAGGATGACGGCTCATAAGGCCGTTCCGGGTGGAGTTCGATAATCTAACCAAAGTGAAGGAGTTTGCGATGCGTCTCACAACCAAAGGCCGGTTCGCGGTCACAGCGATGATCGATTTGGGCTTGCGCCAGAGCAACGGCCCGGTGACCCTGGCAGCCATCAGCCAGCGTCAGCAAATTTCCCTGTCGTATCTGGAGCAGTTATTCGGAAAACTGCGCCGCCATGAGCTGGTGGAATCTACGCGTGGCCCCGGCGGCGGTTATACGCTGGCGCGCAAGGCTGCGGACATTACGGTCGCGGACATTATTGTGTCGGTTGACGAGCCGATCGATGCGACCCAATGTAGTGGCAAGGAAAACTGTCTGGGCGAGGGCGCGCGTTGTATGACCCACGACCTGTGGGCGTCGTTGAACGTGCGTATGGTTGAGTTTCTGGATTCGGTCAGCCTGCAAAAGCTGGTGGACGAGCAACTCGCCAAAGGACTGCAGATTGAAGACAAGCCGCATGTCAAACGGGCGATTTTGGCCATGCCGGTGGGCAAGCCGATTCGCATCAATGCACCCAACTCGGTTTTTGCGCTGGGTAACGCATTTATGAAGTCCTGATGCCGTGACCGCGGCGGCGCATGCCGCAGGGGCAAAAGCCAGCTTTTTCGATGATTCTTTTATTCAATAGCCAGCCATGGATACCACGCCACATTTCCCGATCTACATGGATTACAGCGCCACCAACCCGTGCGATGAACGAGTGGTGGACGCCATGGTGCCGTGGTTGCGCCAGCATTTTGGCAACTCGGCTTCGCGCAGCCACGCATGGGGCTGGGAAGCGGAAGAGGCGGTTGAAAAGGCACGTGTCCATGTGGCGGCGCTGGTAGGCGCCGATCCACGCGAGATCGTCTGGACATCGGGCGCCACCGAGTCCAACAATCTGGCGCTCAAGGGGGCGGCCGGCTTCTACAAGACCAAGGGCAAACACATCATTACGGTCAAGACCGAGCACAAGGCGGTGCTGGACACCTGCCGTGAATTGGAGCGTCAGGGTTTTGCAGTGACCTACCTCGACGTCCAGAGCGATGGTTTGCTGGATCTGGAAGTTTTCAAGGCCGCGATTCGCAAGGACACCATCCTGGCCAGCGTGATGTTCGTCAATAACGAAATTGGCGTGATCCAGGACATTGCGGCAATCGGCGCGATCTGCCGTTCCAAGGGCGTTATCTTTCATGTGGACGCGGCCCAGGCAACCGGCCGTGTCGATATCGACCTGGCTACCTTGCCGGTCGATTTGATGAGTCTTACCTCCCACAAGACATACGGGCCCAAGGGTATTGGCGCATTGTTCGTGCGCCGCAAACCGCGGGTTCGGATTGAAGCGCAAATGCACGGCGGAGGCCATGAGCGCGGCATGCGTTCAGGCACCTTGCCGACGCATCAGATCGTGGGCATGGGTGAGGCCTATCGGATCGCCAAGGCCGAAATGGCTTTTGAGAACCTGCGTATTCGGGCCTTGCACGACCGCATGCTGGCGGGTCTTCAGGACGTGGAGCAGGTGTTCATCAACGGCAATCTTGAAAAGCGGGTTCCCCACAACCTGAACATGAGCTTCAACTATGTTGAAGGCGAGTCGCTGATCATGGGTATCAAAGGGTTGGCGGTGTCGAGCGGGTCCGCGTGTACCTCGGCCAGCCTGGAACCCAGTTATGTTTTACGCGCCCTGGGACGCAGCGACGAACTGGCGCACAGCAGCCTGCGTATGACGATCGGGCGCTATACCACCGAAGAAGAAATCGATTACGCCGTCAAGACCATCAAACTCAACGTCGCCAAATTACGCGACCTGAGTCCCTTGTGGGAAATGTACAAAGACGGCATCGACATCAGCACCATCCAATGGGCCGCGCACTGACGCGCCGCCCCCCGAGTTACGTACTCACCACGAAAGGGATAGCACCATGGCATATTCTGAAAAAGTTGTAGACCACTATGAAAACCCGCGCAATGTCGGCTCGTTCGACAAAGGGGATGAGTCGGTCGGCACCGGCATGGTCGGCGCGCCCGCCTGCGGTGACGTGATGAAGCTGCAGATCAAGGTCAACCCGCAAACTGGCGTGATTGAAGACGCCCGTTTCAAGACCTATGGCTGCGGTTCGGCCATCGCATCGTCTTCGTTGGTTACCGAATGGGTCAAGGGCAAAACGCTGGACCAGGCGGCCGGGCTTAAAAACAGCCAAATCGCCGAAGAACTGGCTTTGCCGCCGGTCAAGATCCACTGCTCCATCCTGGCCGAAGACGCGATCAAGGCCGCCGTCGAAGACTACAAGAAGAAGCATATCCACTGAGATGAATTGTCCTCACCCTCACTTCGCTCGCTGTACCCTGAGGGGGCGCTCCGTGTCTTTCGGGCCGCAGGACGCGCGCTGAAATATGTCCGTTACGCTTTCGGAGGCCGCCGCGCGGCACGTCAATCGTTACCTGATCAAACGCGGCAAGGGCGTGGGTGTTCGTCTGGGCGTCAAGACCACAGGCTGTTCCGGCCTGGCTTACACACTTGAATATGTAGACGACTTCGCGCCTGAGGACATGATTTTCGAAGGCCACGGCGTGAAGGTTCTGGTGGACCCCAAGAGCATGGCTTATATCGACGGCACCCAGCTCGACTACGTGCGCGAAGGCCTTAACGAAGGATTCAGGTTCAACAATCCGAACGAGCGCGACAAGTGCGGCTGCGGCGAGTCGTTTCGGGTCTGACCTTGCCGCA
>JANYBQ010000149.1 GCA_025360705.1 Betaproteobacteria bacterium
GTGTCACGCTGCCGCCGCCGGCGGGCAGCGCTGCGGGCGTCGCCGTGAAGGTGGCGATGGTGGGCGCTGGTTGCAGCGCCACGGTCACCGCGGTGGTGGCCGACGCCGTGCCGGCGGCGTTGCTCGCCGTCAGCGTGAACGTCGTGCTCGCCGCGACGTTGACAGCCTTGCTCGACAAGCCGCTCACGTCGCCGACTCCGTTGTCGATGACGAGGGTGGTCGCGTACGGAGCGTTCCAGGAAAGCACGACCTGGCCGCCGCCGAGGGGCTGTGCGGTGGGCGTCACGGCGAAGCTGGCGATCACCGGCGCTCCTTGCGCGGCTGGCGCAGCCGTGCTGTCGTACCCGCCGCACGCGGCTAGCAGCGTGGCGAGCAGCGCGGCGGCGATTGCGCGTGTCGCGCGTTGGATGAAGTGAGTGTGCATCGAAGCCTCGTTAGGCTGCGTGGCAATCGCGCAGCACCTGGAGACAAAGACGCAATCCGTCGGCAAAAGGGATCACGCGGGCCCGTGCCGGCGGCGCGGGTTGTACCAACCCTCGATGTAGGTGAACAGCGCCAGCCGCGCCTCGGTCTTGGTCGGCCAGCTGCGCCGGTCGACCAGCTCGCATTCGAGCGTGGCGAAGAAGCTCTCGGCCATTGCGTTGTCGTAGGCGTCGCCTACGGTGCCCATCGAGGGCCGCACGCCCATCCTCTTGCAACGCTCGCCGAAGGCAATGCTGGTGTACTGCCCGAGTCGCTGTGATGGATGACACCCACGGGCTTGCGCTGCTGCAGCGCCATGTTCAGCGCCGCGAGCACCAGCTCGGCGGTCATCTGCTCGCCGATGGCCCAGCCCACGATGCGCCGGCTCCAAACGTCGAGCACGACAGCCAGGTAGATGAAGCCAGCCCAGGTGGGCACGTAGGTCATGTCGGCCACCCACAACCGGTTCGGGCTGTCGGCCTTGAACTCACGCTGGACCAGATCGGGCGCAGGCCGCTTGCCTTCGCCACGGCGCGTGGTCACGATGAAGGCGCGGCGCCGGCTGATGCCGCGGATGGCGTTCTCACGCATCAGCCGGGCCACGCGCTGGCGGCTGAGGGCCACACCTTGATCGATCAGCTCGGCGCGCTCGAACCACAGTGACTCGCATGCTCAACAAGGTACCCGAAGTCGCGCTGTACTTCTGGATCATCAAGATTATGGCCACCACGGTCGGCGAGACGGCGGCGGACTTCCTCAACACCAACCTGAACCTGGGCCTGACGAACACCTCGTTGCTAATGGGCGCGCTGCTTGTCGCTGCGCTGGTCTGGCAGATACGCGTGCGCAAGTACGTGCCTTCGGTTTACTGGGTCGCCGTGGTGTTGATCAGCGTCGTCGGCACGCTGATTACCGACAACATCACCGACCACCTCGGGCTTCCCCTGCAACTGATCACGACCGTCTTCGCCGTGATGCTGGCGACCACATTCGCAGTTTGGTATGCCAGCGAGAAGACACTGTCGATCCACACCATCTTCACCACCGAGCGCGAACTGTTCTATTGGGCTATTGGGCTGCGATCCTGTTCGCCTTTGCGCTCGGCACGGCGGCGGGCGACCTCCTGGCCGAAACCCTGAAGTTGGGCTACCTGTATTCGACGATCGTGTTCGGTGCTGCGATCGCGCTGGTGACCTTCGCCTACTTCGTGTTTAAGACGAACGCCATCCTGGCGTTCTGGATTGCGTACATCCTGACTCGACCCTTCGGCGCATCGTTTGGCGACCTGCTTTCTCAGCCGACGAGCAATGGCGGTTTGGGGCTGGGCACGGTGGGCACCAGCGCCATCTTCCTTGCTGTGATCCTCGCGCTGGTCATTTACATGACCAAGGTTGCAGACCGGGCTTGCCGAGTTCGGGCGGGCGGCAGATCAAGCGGTCGGCGTGTTGTCAACAACATCAGCCGCCGCACGCCGCGTTGATCGGCTCGTCCCAGACGTTGCCGGCAAAGGCGTACTGCCAGTCATTCCCACCCAGGTCGGTGACGGCAAAGCCCGAGCTGCCCCACACCGACGAGAAGGGCGGCGCAAGGTGGCCGTCGTTGTCGTAGGCCCACAGGAAGCCGATGGCCTTGTTGCCGCCGTAGCTCACGCTGGCCGGCTTGGTGGTGTCGAA
>JANYBQ010000189.1 GCA_025360705.1 Betaproteobacteria bacterium
GCACTACCCCTTCAAACTGGAATAAAAAGAATTTCAGCTACCCGTCTCGTCTGGCCGGGTAGGGCACAACGAACCGGGCTTTGTCAGCCTCTAATGGTTGTCGCGTTAGTCGCGAAGCCGGGCACGGCCATCGGTTCCAGATGCCTGAAGAACTGGAATTGCGCAATGGTGGCAGGGCTGCGGTACACGCGGATATTGTATGCGTGCGCCAATCAATTTTTGAGAGCCTTCACAACCGCTTCGCCCATCTCGCTGGTGCCGACGCGAATTGTGTTGTCGCTATGGATGTCCGCTGTTCGAAGGCCTTGCGATAGAACGCTTTTGACGGCGGCCTCAATCCGGTCGGCTGCCTCAATCTGGTTCAGGCTGTAACGCAACATCATCGCGGCGCTCAGAATTGTGGCCAGCGGATTCGCGATTCCCTTGCCGGCGATGTCCGGGGCACTGCCGTGGCTAGGTTCATACAGCCCCTTGTTGCTGGCGTTCAAACTGGCCGAAGGCAACATGCCGATAGAACCGGTCAACATGGCGGCCTCGTCGCTCAGGATGTCGCCAAACATGTTACCCGTGACCACCACATCGAATTTCTTGGGTGCACGTACCAGTTGCATGGCAGCGTTGTCCACGTACATATGGTCCAGCATCACATCCGGATACTGCTGGCCAACTTCGGTCACGACATCCCTCCAGAACTGAAAAGTCTCCAGTACATTGGATTTATCCACGCTGGTGACGCGCTTGCTGCGCTTGCGTGCGGCCTGAAACGCCACATGCGCAATACGTTCAATTTCCGGACGCGAATACCGCATGGTGTCGAATGCTTCCTCGCTGCCCGGGAAATGTCCGTCGACCGCCGTGCGCCGCCCGCGTGGTTGTCCAAAATAAATGTCTCCGGTGAGTTCGCGAATAATCAGCAGATCCAGACCGGCGATCAGTTCCGGTTTGAGGCTGGAGGCGCCCACCAGTTCTTCGTAGCATATGGCCGGGCGCAAATTCGCAAACAGGCCGAGGTGTTTGCGCAGGCCCAAAATGGCCTGTTCCGGGCGCAACGAGCGCTCGAGGCAATCGTATTTCCAGTCACCCACGGCACCGAACAATATGGCATCGGCGTGCTTGGCCAGTTGGAGAGTTGCGTCCGGCAGAGGATGGCCATGTGCCTCGTAAGCAGCGCCGCCGACCAGCGCGGTCTCGGTCTCCAGGTTCAAATCCAATGCGCCGAGCACTTTGACAGCCTGCGCCACAATTTCTTTTCCGATGCCGTCACCAGGCAGTACCGCAATTTTCATTCTGTTCCAGTTTTTTGAGAGTGTCTTCTTCAGCATGGGTGACGTATCGCCAGCACAAACAGCGAGTGCGAGCGAGCGCTGAATCTTCAGGCCATGTCACTGGCCAAAAGAGTATTTGCCAGCCACGGCTTTTCAGCCAGGCGTCGTGCTTCGAAAGCCTTGATCTTGTCGGCGTGGCGCAGCGTCAGCCCAATGTCGTCAAAGCCATTGAGCAGGCAATATTTGCGGAATGGCTGAACGTCGAATGGCATCTCCTGACCCTGCGGTTGGACGATCAATTGCCGCTCGAGGTCAATAGTGAGCGAGTAACCGGGGAAGGCGGCAACCTCGTCGAATAGCTGGCTGACCTGCTGCTCGCTCAGGATGATCGGCAATAAGCCATTTTTGAAACTGTTGTTGAAAAAAATGTCGGCGTAACTGGGCGCAATAATCGCGCGAAAACCATACTGGTCCAAAGCCCATGGCGCATGCTCACGTGAAGATCCGCAGCCGAAATTCTTGCGCGCAATCAGGATAGATGCACCGGCATACCGGGGCTGGTTCAATATGAAGTCCGGGTTAAGACGGCGGGTGGCGGGGTCTTGACCGGGATAACCTGGGTCCAGGTATCGCCATGCGTCGAAAAGATTTTGACCGAAGCCGGTCTTGCGGATCGACTTGAGAAATTGTTTGGGAATGATCGCATCGGTGTCGACGTTCTCGCGATCCATCGGAGCGACCAGGCCCTGGTGTACAGTAAATTTTTGCATCGTCAGCTCCACTGCGGGTTTAAACAAATTTCCGCACGTCGACGAAATGACCGTGGATTGCAGCCGCCGCCGCCATGGCGGGGCTCACCAGGTGCGTACGACCGCCCGCACCTTGGCGGCCCTCAAAATTGCGGTTGCTGGTCGAGGCGCAGCGTTCACCGGGCTCAAGCCGGTCGGCGTTCATGGCCAGACACATGGAACAGCCCGGTTCGCGCCACTCAAATCCGGCGGCCATGAAGATTTCATGCAGTCCCTCGCGTTCCGCCTGTTGCTTGACCAGCCCCGAGCCCGGCACCACCATGGCCAGACGGACATTACCCGCCACCTTCTGGCCCAGCTTTTTCACCAACGCGGCAGCCTCGCGAATATCTTCGATGCGGCTGTTGGTGCACGATCCGATAAAGACCTTGTCGACGTAAATATCCTCCATAGCCTTGCCCGGCTCCAAACCCATATAAGTCAGTGCGCGCTCGATCGCGTCACGCTTGTTGGCGTCTTTTTCGTCGTCGGGGTCGGGCACCACGCCGTTCACGCCCAGCACCATCTCGGGTGAGGTTCCCCACGTGACCTGCGGAATAATCTGCGATGCGTTCAGCTCGACGACTGCGTCGAATTTCGCGTCGGCATCCGATTGCAGCGTGCGCCAGTAG
>JANYBQ010000211.1 GCA_025360705.1 Betaproteobacteria bacterium
CCGCCGACTCGGCTTGCGCCAGCGCGCGGGCGACGCGCAGGTTGACGTCGCGAATGGTTTTCTCGTCGCCCTTGGCGTACTTTTCCAGCAGAACTTCGGCGCTGATCTCCTGCGCGCCCAGCGCGTCGCGAGCCAGGGAAGGGGAACGGGTCTTGTCCGACATGGTGGTGGGTTTTCTCGATGGGTCGGCCATGCGACCGATTGCTCTTTCTACACCAAAAGTCATGCATCTGCATGTGCACGACAAACCTATTGCCGCCTTTCGCAGATGGAATTGCCTCTCACGCTCTGAGGGTTTGCCCGAGTATGGACGACCCTTTACGATGGATACTATCGCCCATGCCGTACGCCAACGCCCCAAGCGATTCTCACCGGCAATGGCCGCGCCCGTGACCCAGGATGGACCGGCATTGCTCAGCGTACGCGACGTGACGGTGCAGTTCGGCGGCATTGTGGCGCTGGACGCAGTGGGTTTCGATGTATTGCGCGGCAGCATTTGCGGTTTGATCGGCCCCAATGGCGCCGGCAAGACCACGTTGTTCAATTGCATGAGCCGGCTCTACAACTACCAGCGCGGCGATATCCTGTTCGAAGGCAGTTCGCTTACCGCCATACCTACCCATCGCGTGGCCGGGCTGGGCTTGGGTCGCACGTTCCAGAACCTGGCTATGTTCCGGACCATGCCAGTACGCGAAAACGTGATGGTAGGTGCGCATTCGCGCTCCTCGTGCGGTTTTGTCGCCAGTGCCTTGCGACTGCCCCGCGTGCGCAGGGAAGAACGCAGGCTGCGCGAGCGCGCGGACGGGCTCATGGATTATCTGGGTTTGTCGCCGTTCAGGGATCGCGCTGTCGGCGACCTGCCTTTCGCCACGCAAAAGCGCGTGGAGCTGGCACGCGCGCTGGCCGCCGATCCCAAGATGTTGATGCTCGATGAACCCGCGGCTGGCTTGAACCATGAAGAGATCGAAGACCTGGCGCGGCTGATCCGCGACATCCGCGACCGCCTCAAGATTACCGTGTTGCTGGTCGAGCACCACATGAGCCTGGTCATGGGTCTGTCGGACCACATCGTTGCCTTGAACTTTGGCCGCAAAATTGCCGAGGGCAGTCCGGCCGTGATTCAAAACCATCCCGATGTGATCGAAGCCTATCTGGGGACGCCACGATGAGCACCGCGGGGCCGCTCCCAAGGTGCTCGCTCCCCCTCGGGGGGACCGGCGCGCAGCGACGTAGGGGGCATCAGTGGCCAAGCTGCTTGAGGTGACCCGGCTCAGTGCTGCCTACGGGTCCGTCCAAGTGTTGCATGACATCGATTTTTCACTTGACGTGGGCCATATCACGGCCATCCTGGGGGCCAATGGCGCCGGCAAGACCACGACCTTGCGCTCTTTGTGCCAGACCGTGCGTACCACCGGCAGCATCGTGTTCGACGGGCAGCAGATAGTCGGCAAAGCCACCGAAAACGTGGTACGCATGGGTGTGGCCCATGTGCCGGATGGACGCGGCACCTTTACCGCCCTGTCGGTCGAAGAAAATCTGCGGCTGGGCGCTTATGTACGCGCCAACAAGGCCGCGCTGGCGCTCGATATGGAAAAGGCGTTCACGCGTTTTCCGCTGCTAAAACACCGGCGCCATCAGCAGGCCGGCACCCTGTCGGGCGGCGAGCAACAGATGCTGGCGATCAGCCGGGCCCTGATGCTTCGGCCCAAATTGCTGCTGCTCGACGAGCCCTCATTCGGGCTGGCGCCGAAAATAGTGGCGGAGATATTCGACATCATGCGCACCATCAACCGCGAGGACAAGGTCAGCATGCTGCTGGTGGAGCAAAATGCCAGCCTGGCGCTGGATCTGGCGGACTACGCTTACCTGCTGGAGACCGGGCGCGTGGCCTTGTCCGGGCCGAGCGACCGGATCAAGAACGACGAGTCGGTGCGCCGCGCTTATTTGGGCTATTGAAATGACCCCCACGCTTGTCACTTCGTGCACTGCGCCGCCCCCCGAGGGGGGCCCAATTGACTTGGGGCGGCCCGGCGCCAATTGACGATGGAAGCACTGCTTCACCAAATCTTCTCAGGCCTTGCCAACGGCTGCATTTACGGCTCGGTGGCGCTTGCGCTGGTCATGATCTATCAGGCCACGCATCACATCAATTTCGCGCAGGGCGAGATGGCGACATTCAGCACCTTCATCGCATGGGCATTGATCCAGGCCGGCTGGCCGTATTGGGGCGCTTTCCTCACCACGGTAGCTATTTCTTTTGTCGGCGGCCTGCTGCGGGCCACCGAAGAGCCGCTCGCCCACGGCTACAAGGAATTGCATGTGCCCGCGCTGCCCGACGGCGGCTGGGCCTATGATCCACACGCGCTGCA
>JANYBQ010000214.1 GCA_025360705.1 Betaproteobacteria bacterium
GCTCAATACGAGAAGGGAATCAAGGTGACTGACTCAGAGTTCGCGGCGATCCGGATTGCCCGCGACGACTTCCATGGTGAGTGGAACTACGTCATTTCACCGAGCTTATAAAGTTCATGTTATTATTTTATGATTCCTTAGTTCGTCCTGAATTTGGTGCCATGGGTATTGGTCGCCTGCTAACCGAAGCGATTTTGGAGGGGGCACGCCAGGCCGGGTACGCCTGCCTGGTACTGGGCACGCTCAGCGATATGGAAACGGCGCGCACCTTATACCGGGACTTGGGCTTTGAGGAAACTCCGCCGTATTTCCACAACCCGATCTCCGGGTCGCATTGCCTAAAAGGCAAACTTTGAGGTAATGCCGCTTAGGCTTTTGCCTGAGCCAACATAGTGCTGGCGTCGCTGACTTCAAACTTGCCAGGCGCCTCGACATTGAGCGTCGCCACTTTGCCGTCCTTGACCAGCATTGAATAGCGGCTGCTGCGCAGTCCCATGCCCCTACCGGTCAAATCCAAAGTCAGGCCCGTGGCCTTGGTGAAAACGGCGTCCCCATCCCCCAGCATGCGTACTTTTCCATCCGACTTGAGGTCGCGCGCCCAAGCGCCCATCACAAACGGGTCGTTGACGCTGATGCACCAAATTTCGTCAATTCCGGCTGCCTTGAGTTCACCGAACTTTTCCAAGTAGCCCGGAACGTGTTTGGCGGAACAGGTTGGGGTGAAGGCGCCAGGCAAAGCAAACAATGCAATAGTTTTGCCTGCCGTGGCTTTGGAAACCTGCACGGGGTTAGGTCCAATGCTGCAGCCACCACCCTCGACTTCCGAGAACTCCATCAGCGTGGTTTCTGGAAGGGTATCGCCTACTTTAATCATTATTCGCTCCTGCAAATGCTTTAGACTGCGGCGGCTTTCTCCACAAGACGTGTCGCGACCCAATTCTTGGTTTTGGAGATGGGCTTGCTTTCGGTGATTTCGATCTTGTCGCCCATCTTGTACTCGCCCTTTTCATCGTGCGCGTGATACTTGCTGGACTTGCCCACAATCTTGCCGTACAGCTCATGTTTGACTCGACGCTCGATCAACACCGTCACCGTCTTAGAACGTTTGTCGCTGACGACCTTGCCTATCAAGGTGCGTTTTAGGGATACCTTGGCTTCAGTCATTTTGTCGCTCCAGAGAGTGCGGATTTGGCCTGACTCTTCTTCTCGACGAGAATCGTTTTGGCGCGAGCAATGTCGCGGCGCGTCGAGCGCAATGTGGCGGTATTGCTCAATTGTTGTGTAGCCTTTTGCATGCGCAAGCCGAAGTGCGCTTTTTGCAGGGCCTTGACTTCAGTTTCCAGGCCGGCCATGTCCTTCTGACGTAATTCTGTAGTTTTCAAGAGGTGTTCTCCGAACGTGTGGGCGATTATTGGCCGATCATGCGAGACACGAATGTCGTACGCAGTGGCAACTTGGCAGCGGCGAGGCGAAACGCCTCGCGCGCCAACTCTTCGGGCACTCCCACAATTTCGTATAGCACCTTGCCGGGCTGAATCTCGGCCACGTAGTACTCGGGATTTCCCTTGCCATTGCCCATGCGGACTTCAGCGGGCTTCTGGGAAATAGGCTTGTCCGGAAAAATGCGGATCCAGATACGACCGCCGCGTTTGACGTGACGCGAAATCGCGCGCCGCGCGGATTCGATCTGGCGCGCCGTAAGACGACCTCGATCCGTGGATTTGAGACCGAAGTCGCCAAATGCCACCGTGCTGCCACGGGTGGCAATACCGGTATTGCGGCCTTTTTGCTCCTTGCGGTACTTTCTACGAGCTGGTTGCAGCATATTTTCTCTCTCTATTACGAGGCCCTTTAGGAGGCCTTGGTACCGTCAGCTGCTGCAGCTGGCGCGCTCACCTTGCGGACGCGCTTAACGGTGGTTTTCGGAGCATCCGCGCCAAGTCCTGGAGTTGCCTCCGCAGGCTTGTCGCTGCCATCGGCCGGAGCCACGTTGGCACCTGGAGCACGCCGAGCTGGCCGGGCTGGAGGACGGTCGGAGCCAGCAGGACGGGCGTCGCGGCGTGGTCCACGCGGACGGCGTTCCTCATCGCCACGCGGCTCAACGGCGGCAGGCAAATCGTTACGGCCCAAAGTGTCGCCCTTGTAAACCCACACCTTCACGCCGATGACGCCATATGTCGTCTTGGCTTCCGAGGTGCCATAGTCGATGTCGGCGCGCAGTGTATGAAGCGGCACGCGGCCTTCGCGATACCACTCGCAACGCGCGATTTCAATTCCGTTCAAACGACCCGAGGACATGATCTTGATGCCGAGCGCGCCCAGGCGCATTGCGTTCTGCATCGCGCGCTTCATGGCGCGGCGGAACATGATGCGTTTTTCAAGCTGCTGCGTGATGCTGTCGGCGATCAACTTGGCATCGATTTCGGGCTTGCGCACTTCTTCAATGTTGACCGCGACCGGTACACCCAGTTGCTTGCCCAATTCGCGTTTGAGGTTTTCGATGTCCTCGCCTTTTTTGCCGATCACGACGCCCGGCCGCGCTGAGAAAATCGTGATGCGCGCATTTTTGGCGGGGCGCTCAATCAGCACACGCGATACCGACGCGTTTTTTAGCTTTTTCTTCAGGTACTCACGCACCTTGATGTCTTCGGCCAGCATGCCGGCGAAGTCACGGTCGTTGGCGTACCAGCGCGATGCCCAGTTACGGCTGACGGAGAGCCGAAAGCCGGTCGGGTTGATTTTTTGTCCCATATTTTCCGGGCCTTTTTCAGTTACCGACCGTCACGTACACATGGCACGTGGGTTTTCTGATTTGGTTTCCGCGACCTTTGGCGCGGGCGGTAAAGCGCTTGAGCGAGGTGCCTTGTTCGACATAGATGGTCTTGACCTTCAGCTCATCAATATCGGCGCCGTCGTTGTGCTCGGCGTTGGCAATCGCCGACTCCAGAACTTTCTTGATAATCACGGCAGCTTTTTTCTGTGTGAACTGCAATACGTTCAAGGCCTGATCGACCTTTTTGCCACGAATCAGATCGGCCACCAATCGGCCCTTGTCGACCGACAGGCGTACGCCGCGCAAAGTTGCTTTTGTTTCCATGGTGTTGCCTTACTTCCGCACGACTTTTTTGTCCGCCGGGTGACCCTTGAAAGTCCGGGTGAGTGCGAACTCGCCCAACTTGTGGCCCACCATCTGGTCGGTGATGTAGACCGGCACATGCTGCTTGCCGTTGTGTACCGCGATCGTCAGGCCGATGAATTCCGGCAGGATCATGGAGCGGCGCGACCAGGTTTTGATCGGCTTTTTGTCTTTGGTCGTCACTGCCTTGTCGGCCTTGGCTGCCAGATGGTGATCCACAAAGGGACCCTTTTTAAGAGAACGTGTCATATTCGTGCCCCTTACTTCTTGCGACGCGACACGATCATGACCTGCGTGCGCTTGTTGTTGCGGGTACGGTAACCCTTGGTGAGATTGCCCCACGGATCGACAGGGTGGCGACCTTCACCGGTCTTGCCTTCACCGCCGCCGTGCGGGTGATCCACCGGGTTCATCACAACACCGCGAACGGTTGGACGGATACCCATCCAGCGCTTCACGCCGGCCTTGCCGAGACGGCGCAGGCTGTGTTCTTCGTTGGCGACCTGGCCGATCGTGGCACGACAGTCGATGTGAATCTTGCGCACCTCGCCAGAGCGCATACGCACTTGGGCGTATGTACCTTCGCGCGCCAGCAGGGTTGCCGACGTACCGGCGGAACGCACGATTTGCGCACCTTTGCCTATCTGCAGTTCGATGCAGTGGATGATCGAGCCGACCGGGATATTGCGAATTGGCAAAGTGTTGCCGACACGTATCGGCGCCTCGGCACCGTTCAATATCGTTGCACCGACTTCCAGGCTTCGGGGCGCAATGATGTAACGGCGCTCTCCATCCGCGTAACACACCAGGGCCAGATGCGCAGAGCGGTTAGGGTCGTATTCGATCCGCTCTACCTTTGCTGGAACGCCATCCTTCGCGCGGCGAAAATCCACCACGCGGTAATGGTGCTTATGCCCACCACCCTTGTGACGAGTAGTGATGTGTCCATTGTTGTTGCGGCCAGCATGCTGGAATTGCGGCTCCAGCAAAGGCGCGTAAGGCTCACCCTTGTACAGATGATCACGCGAAATCTTCACCACGCCACGACGGCCTGGTGAAGTTGGTTTCATTTTGATGACAGCCATGATTACGCGGCCTCCCCGCCAAGATTCAGTTCCTGCCCGGGCTTGAGAGTGACATAAGCCTTGCGAATGTTGTCGCGCCGACCCATGGACTTGCCAAAACGTTTGGACTTGCCCTTGGTATTTAGGACGGAAATCCCCTTAACCTCGACCTTGAACATCAGTTCTACCGCCGCCTTGATTTCGGGCTTGGTCGCGTCCTGCAAGACCTTGAACGTTACCGAGTTGCTTTTCTCCGCGATCATGGTGGCCTTTTCGGACACGATCGGCGCAACCAGAACCTGCATCAGGCGGCTCTCTTCGAATTTGACGGCGTTGACTGGAGAACCTTGGTGCGCTGCACTCCCGTATTCGCCCTTGGGGCGGCCCTGCGTGCTCATGCAAACATCTCCTTGAGTTTGTCCATCGCAGCGCGGGTGACCAGCACCTTGCGGTAATGAACCAATGAAACCGGATCCGCGTAACGTGGCTCGACGACGAGTACATTCACCAGATTGCGCGATGCGAGATACAAGTTTTCATCGACCTGATCCGCAATCACCAGCACGGATTCCAGGTTCATGGCCTTGAATCGGGCCGCAAGTGGCTTGGTCTTGGGCGAGTCGACGGTGAGCGAATCAACCACCGCCAGACGGCCTTCGCGCGCCAGCTGCGAGAAGATTGACGCCATGCCGGCCCGATACATCTTCTTGTTGATCTTGTGACTGAAATTTTCGTCCGGCATATTCGGGAAAATCCGGCCGCCTCCGCGCCACAACGGCGAGGACGTCATACCGGCACGGGCGCGGCCGGTTCCCTTTTGCTTGAATGGTTTCTTGGTCGAATGCTTGACCTGTTCACGATCCTTCTGGGCACGCGTGCCCTGACGCGCGTTGGCCTGAAAAGCAACGACGACTTGGTGAACCAAATCCTCGTTGTATTCACGCCCGAATACGGTTTCCGGCGCATCGAATTTGGAAGTCGCCTGACCTTGGGCATTGAGGAGTTCGAGCTGCATCAGTTCGCTCCTTTCGTGGCTTCGTTCTGAAGCTTCACCTTGACAGCCGGACGTACGGTGACAAAGCCGCCAGCAGAGCCGGGAACCGCACCTTTAATCAACAGCAACTGGCGCGCTTCGTCGATGCGAATCACATCCAGATTCTGCGCGGTAACCGTGTCGTCGCCGAGGTGACCCGTCATGCGTTTGCCCGGAAACACACGACCTGGATCCTGCGCCATACCAATGGAACCCGGCACGTTATGCGAACGGCTGTTGCCGTGAGACGCACGTTGCGACTTCATGTGATGGCGCTTGATGGTCCCAGCGAAGCCTTTGCCAATCGTCGTGCCCTGCACATCCACCTTCTGGCCAACAACGAAAACGTCGCTTACCGGAACGGTTGCCCCAGCCTTGTATTTGGCGGCAGCATCCGCAGTGACACGAAATTCCTGAATTATTTCGCCGGCTTCAACCCCGGCCTTGGCGAGATGGCCGGCGGCCGGCTTGGTGACACGCGACGCTTTGCGCGAACCAAATGTTACCTGCAAGGCAACATAGCCATCGTTCTCTTGGGTTTTGATCTGGGTCACGCGGTTGTTGGATACATCCACCACCGTAACGGGAATTGCATCCCCGTCGTCGGTGAATAGGCGCATCATGCCCACCTTGCGGCCCAGCAACCCCAGGGAGTTGCTAAGACTCATATTTTTCTCCGTAACTTTCACCGTTGCGACTGCAATTGGCCACAACGTTTTGTGCGTGAAAGACTGTTGATAAAAACCTGCCCGCCTGCACTTGGCAAATCCGGTCAAGCCTCAGATTGTATAACGGATGCCACGAATCAGCAAGTCATGCACGCTGAAAAAATTGACTGCCGCCCGAGGCGCACTTTCTCACCTCGGTTTTTACTGAAGCTTGATTTCCACGTCCACACCGGCGGGCAAATCGAGCTTCATCAAGGCGTCCACGGTCTTGTCGGTAGGGTCAACAATGTCCATCAGGCGCTGATGCGTGCGAATTTCAAGCTGGTCGCGGCTGGTCTTGTTGACGTGGGGCGAACGCAGGATGTCAAAACGCTTTATCCGCGTGGGCAATGGAACCGGGCCCTTCACGATGGCGCCTGTACGCTTTGCGGTATCGACGATTTCTGCCGCGGACTGGTCGATCAGTTTGTAATCGAACGCCTTCAGGCGGATGCGGATTTTTTGCTTGGTAGCCATGGTAATTCCTTAGTTTCGCGCGAATTACCATGGCTACCAAGCAAAAAATCCGCATCCGCCTGAAGGCGTTCGATTACAAATTGATCGACCAGTCCGCAGCAGAAATCGTTGATACCGCAAAGCGCACGGGCGCCATTGTGAGAGGCCC
>JANYBQ010000222.1 GCA_025360705.1 Betaproteobacteria bacterium
CCTTCCTGGGTGTCGGCGCGCCGCCGACATCACCCTCGCTGGGGACGCTGATCCGGATCGGCAACGACTATCTGTTCTCGGGCGAATGGTGGATCACGATCTTCCCCGGCCTGATGCTTGTGGTGATTGCCCTGAGCGTCAACCTGCTGGGCGATTGGCTGCGCGACGCGCTCAACCCGCGTTTGCGATAGCAAAACATGAGCCTTCTCAAAGTCCAAAACCTGGTGGTCGAGTTTCCCGGTCGCAAGGGCACTTTGCGTGCCCTCGACGATATTTCCTTCGACATCGCGCCTGGCGAGATTCTGGGCGTGGTGGGCGAATCGGGCGCCGGCAAGTCGCTCACCGGTGCGGCCATCATCGGCCTGCTGGAGCCGCCAGGCCATGTGGCAAGTGGGCAGATTTTGCTGGAAGGACAACGCATCGACCAACTCTCGCACGACCAGATGCGCCACATCCGGGGGCGCAAGATCGGCGCGATCTTCCAGGACCCTTTGACCTCACTCAATCCGCTGTATTCGATTGGTCGGCAACTGACCGAGACCATCCTGGCGCATTTACCGGTAAGCGACGGGGAAGCGCGCCAGCGTGCGATTTCGCTTTTGCGGGACACGGGTATTGCGGGTGCGGAGCAACGCCTCAACCATTACCCGCATCAGTTCTCGGGCGGCATGCGCCAGCGCGTGGTGATTGCGCTGGCGCTGGCGGCCGAGCCCAAATTGATCGTGGCCGATGAACCGACCACGGCACTGGACGTGTCGATCCAGGCCCAGATCATCACGCTGCTCAAGACCATCTGCAAAGACCGCGGCGCGGCCGTGATGCTGATCACGCACGACATGGGCGTGATCGCCGAGACCTGCGATCGCGTGGCCGTGATGTACGCCGGCCGCATCGTCGAGATCGGTCCGGTGCATGCGGTGATCAACCGGCCGGCGCACCCGTATAGCGCGGGCTTGATGGCCGCCATCCCGGACATCACGCAAGACCGCGAGAATCTGCACCAGATCGATGGCGCCATGCCCCGGTTAAACGCGATTCCCGGCGGCTGTGCGTTCAACCCGCGCTGCGTCAGCGCATTCGACAGATGCCGCGCCGAGCGCCCGGAATTGATCCCGGCCGGAGCGACCCGGGCAGCATGCTGGTTGCATGCGGCTCGCGTTCTCCCTGAGCCCGTCGAAGGGCTTGCGGTGCATGCAATATGAAGGCGTCGACCAGCTCGGCCCGAACCGGGTTGGAAACATGACACCGCTGGTTCAAGCCCGCGACCTGGCAATGACCTTCGATGTGTCGGCGCCATGGCTCAATCGCGCGATCGAGGGGGCGCCGCGGTTGTTGCTGCATGCGGTTGACGGCGTGAGCTTTGACATCGCCAAAGGTAAAACACTGGCGCTGGTTGGCGAGTCGGGTTGTGGCAAGAGCACCGTGGCGCGTTTGCTGGTGGGTTTGTACGAGCCTACCCGCGGCGGCTTTACGTTCGACGGGCAGGATGCCCATGCCGCGTTCAGGACAGCGCAGGGCAACAAGCTGCGCCGGCGCATTCAGATGATTTTCCAGGATCCATATGCAAGCTTGAATCCGCGCTGGCTGGTGGAAAACATTGTGGGCGAGCCGCTCAAGGAACATGGCCTTATTACCGGCAAGCCGGAGTTGCGCACGCGCGTGGAGGATTTGCTGCAGTCGGTGGGCCTGGCGGCACAGGACCGGTTGAAGTACCCGCATCAATTCTCCGGCGGACAGCGCCAGCGTATTTCGATCGCGCGTGCGCTGGCGACCCAGCCCGAGTTTTTGGTCTGCGACGAGCCCACGTCGGCGCTCGATGTAAGTGTTCAGGCGCAGGTGCTCAACATCATGAAAGGCCTGCAACGCAGCATGGGCCTGACCTATCTGTTCATCTCGCACAACCTGGCCGTGGTACGCCATGTAAGCGACCAGGTGGGTGTGATGTACCTTGGACGGCTGGTTGAACTGGCCGACAAACACAGTCTTTTCGCGACGCCCCGGCATCCTTACACGCGCATGTTGCTGGATGCCATTCCGAAAATGCACGACACCGGCCGCGCGCGTACGCCGGTGCAGGGAGAAGTGCCCAACCCGCTGAATCCGCCAAGCGGGTGTGCGTTCCACCCGCGTTGCCCGCATGCCAACGAACGTTGCCGTTCCGAACGGCCGCTGCTGGATGAATGGGCCGGTATCCGCGTGGCCTGCCACGCGGTGCGCGAAGGACGCATTTGACGCGTCGCCGCTCCAGCGGTCAGGACTCTTCGCTCCAGCAAAAGCCGTCGCGCGCGATCATGGCGCTCGATGCGCTTGGGCCCCATGTGCCGGAGGGATAGATGCGCGGCCCCTGGGTGTCATTTTGCCAACAGTCGAGGATCGGTTCCACCCAGCGCCACGCCTCTTCCTGCTCGTCGCTGCGCACGAACAGATTGAGCCGGCCGTCGGTCACATCCAGCAGCAAACGCTCATAGGCGCCGACGCGTTCGGAGCCGAAACGTTTGTCGAAATCCAGGTCGAGTTGCACCGGCGCCAGCATTTGCGAATTACGCCGGTTGTCCTGCCCTTGCGCGAGCAAATGCAGCTCCAGCCCGTCCTTCGGTTGCAGGTTGATTACGAGACGGTTGGCGTCGCCGGTGCGGGACCGGTAAATGGCATGCGGCGTAGGCCGGAAGTTCACCACGATGCTGGCGTCGCGCCCGGCCAGGCGCTTGCCGATGCGCAGGTAAAACGGCACACCGGCCCAGCGCCAGTTGGAGATTTCGGTACGCAGGGCGACAAAGGTTTCAATGTTGCTGGCGGGGTCTACACCGGGTTCTTCCCGGTAACCGGCGACCGGGCTGCCGTCCAT
>JANYBQ010000239.1 GCA_025360705.1 Betaproteobacteria bacterium
ATAGTGTGATTCTATTTGATGAGATCGAAAAGGCCCATCGCGATGTTTTCAACGTGCTGCTGCAGGTGCTGGATGATGGCCGCCTGACGGATGGCCAGGGCCGCACGGTGGACTTCAAGAACACCGTGATCGTCATGACCAGCAATATCGGGTCACCGATCATCCAGAGCATGGTGGGCAAGGACGCCGAAGAAATTAAGGACGCCGTGATGGCCGAGTTGAAAAACTACTTCCGCCCCGAGTTTTTGAACCGCATCGACGAGACGGTGGTGTTCCATGCGCTGGACGCCAAACACATTCAAGCGATAGCCGCGATCCAGATCAAGGTGCTCGAGCAGCGCCTGGCCAAGATGGATCTGACGCTGCAAGTCTCGCCCGCCGCACTGGCCGAGTTGGCCAAGGTTGGTTTCGACCCGGTGTTCGGTGCGCGTCCGCTAAAACGGGCGATTCAACAGCGCATCGAGAACCCTTTATCGAAGCTGCTGCTGGAGGGCAAGTTTCTGCCCAAGGATGTGATCCCGGTAGATGTGGACACTATCCGCGCGCCGGGGCAGTTCAGTTTCGGGCGGGTGGTGCACTGAGGGCCGGTGCGGCGTACGTCAGCGGTACACCCAATGCAGCGGTATTCCCGCCACTGCGTCGGGGTATCTGCGTGTGTTTCAAAATAAAACATGAACAAGTTTTTCGTGTTTCTGTTGCGCCTGGTGCTGATGCTGGCGGGTCTGCTGTTTGCCGCCAGCCTGGTCGTGGTCGCTCTATCGCTCGTTGCGCTTTGGGGCTTGCGTTACCTCTGGGCAAAGTTGACGGGTCAGCCGGTGCTGCCATTTGTGATGCGCGTCGATCCACGCGATGGCTTTAACCGCATGTACCGCGCCCGGCAGCAGCAAGGTGCGCGAACCACCGACGACGGCCCAACCGTCGCGCCAAGCCGCGAGCGTATTGTGGATGTGACCGATGTGGAACCGAAGTGGCCACGCAGTTAGTGCTTGTCTCCTGGTGTGGCCACCGTGTTTTTTCACTGCTGGCTGGGAGACAATAGGGCATGGGCCAGATCGACCGCAACGCCTTGAAGCAGTTTGCCAGCAAGTACATCTGGTGGAAAACACCTGATGAGTCGTTGGCCATGCCCGAACGCGTGATTGCGCAGGTCATGAATATCGGTGATCACGATGACATTCAAGCCCTTGCCCGCCAGGTGGGTGACGATGTTCTGCGCGAGGTCCTCCAGCACGCGCAGGCAGGGCAGTTCGACGAAAGGTCCTGGGCTTACTGGCACTACCGACTGGGCCTGGCTGAACTGGAACAGGTCCCACCTCTACCGCACCGGAGTTTTTCATGACTGGTCGTTTTACGCCCTGCATGGACATTCTTCCTGTGGCGCAGCAGAGTCTTTGGTCGCAGTTGGGTGCTGCGGCTCCACTGGGACTCGTTTTGTATGGCGGTACCGCCATCGCGCTCCGGCTGGGGCACAGGCAGTCAGTTGATTTTGATTTTTTCTGTGCCGATGCACTCGACAAGGTGCTTGTTCGTGAATGCCTTCCTTTTTTGTCGAAGTCCACCGTTTTGCAGGATCGGCCCAATGCGCTGACAGTCCAGGTGCCTAGTGGGGATATGGCGCACCAATCGGTCAAGGTCTCATTCTTTGGAACGATTCAATTCGGCCGCGTTGGCGAACCGCAATTGACGGATGACGGTGTATTGCTGGTCGCTTCTCTCGACGACTTGATGGCCACCAAATTGAAGGTGATCCTGCAGCGATCCGAGGCGAAGGACTACCGGGATATTGTCGCAATGTTGCACTCCGGCGTGAGCTTGTCGCGCGGGCTGGCAAGCGCACGTGAGATGTTCCGGCCGACCTTCCAGCCCAGCGAGAGCTTGCGCGCGCTGTCCTTTTTTGGGGACGGGGATTTGCATACGCTGGGTGATGGCGAAAAGCGAACCTTGATCAAGGCGGCGCGCGAAGTAAGGGATTTGCCGGAGGTAAAGCTTGTGGACTCCCGGCTTGCGCCTTCTGCATGAAGCACTGCCTTGCGTCGAGGGGCGGCGTCGAACTGAAGTTACGGAGAATGCCGGGTCCTCTCTACAGCGCATTCCGGCTCTGGAAATGGCTCGGTGACTGCCCCATCGCGGCCTTGAACATGGCCGAGAAGGCACTGTCGCTGGCATAACCGCTGGCGGCGCCGACCTGGCTGACCGGCAGCCGCGTGCCAGCATCGGCAAGGCGTGGGCCAGCACGGCTTGCTGGCGCCATTGCTGGTAACTGGTGCCCAGCTCGGTGCGGAACAGGCGCGCCACCGTGCGTTCGCTGGCGCCGACGTCGCTGGCCCATTCGGCCAGGGT
>JANYBQ010000251.1 GCA_025360705.1 Betaproteobacteria bacterium
CCAAGAATGACTGGCGCAATCGCAACAAGATCAAGACTGCCCAAGGTAGCAAATGGCTGAGTATTCCGGTTGGTACCAGTGCCAATCGGCAAATCTGCGAAGTTGCGATTGAAGACGCGCGCTGGCAACATTCACATTGGGACAGCTTGAGGCAGCAGTACGGAAAGAGTCCTTATTTCAAATTGCACCGAGCATTTTTGGAAGAGGTTTATTTGGGCAGGCGGTGGATGAATCTATCCGAACTGAACCAGTACCTGATTCGGACCATTGCCAGCGACATCTTGAAAATTTCTACTCAGTTTCTCGATTCACGAGAGTTTCAATTAAGTGGCCAGAAACTGGACCGACTGCTTGATTTGATCGTCAAAAGTAAAGCCACTCGTTATGTTTCGGGGCCTGCCGCCAAGGACTATATCGACCCCGCCCGATTTGACGCGTTGGGCATTGAACTGGTGTGGAAAGATTACTCAAACTATCCCGAATACGGACAGTTTCACCCGCCCTTCGAGCATGGCGTAAGCATCCTGGACTTGCTGTTCCATACCGGCCCGGATGCAGCGTGGTACATCTGGGGTTGGCGTACGTCGCCGCAAAAAAGCCTATGAGCAGCTTTGCGCAGATGCTTCGTTATGGTGTCGTGGGCTTGGCCTCAAACGCCCTGGGCTACGTTCTTTATATCGGGTTGACTGCCTTGGGCATGGCGCCAAAGCTGGCCATGTCGTTGTTGTACATGGTTGGCGTGCTGCAAACCTTTGTATTCAACAAGTCGTGGACCTTTCGTTATTCCGGACAAGGCCGCTCGGCCTTTCGACGCCATGTGTTGCTTTACGCTGTGGGTTATGGGGTCAACCTGCTGTTGATGGCCGTCCTAGTAGACACTCTGCGCTGGCCACACCAATGGGTGATGGCCGGATTGGTCGTGCTGATGGCCGCGTTCTTTTTTGTGGGACAGAAGTTCTGGGTATTTCGACAACCTTCTGCTGCAAAGCTTGGAGGCTAAGTTTGGCAAAAACCATGTCGCCGGCCAAGTCCAATGTACGCCTCAAAGGCTTTCTTTTTGGTGCCTACGCGTTTGCCGAAAACCTGGTGCGGCTGATTCTGGAGTTGGCTCCGCAGCCGCTTCGATACTGGGTCTTCAAGGCACTGCTCGCGCGTTTGGGGTCTGGGTCCGTCATCGACTACCAAACGTACTTCCGCTATCCGTGGAAAATCAGCGTCGGCAAAGGGGTCTGGATCAACCGGGGGTGCGAGTTTTATGGCTCGATGCTGGCCGGCAACGCCCACATCACGATTGGCGATCACTGCGCCCTGGCTCCGCGGGTGCGGGTGTTGAGCGCGACGCATGACTACCATAGGCTCGACCTGCCTGATCTTGCCGCAAGCGTGACCATCGGTCACCACGTCTGGATCGGCGCGGGGGCGACGATTTTGCCTGGTGTCAACATTGGCGATGGCGCCGTGGTAGCGGCGGGCAGTGTAGTAACAAGGGATGTTGCATCTTTCACCATCGTCGCCGGCAATCCGGCGCGTTTCATCAAAGACAGGGATCTCGTAAATGATCGTGCCATTTAACAAACCCTACATGACCGGCAAGGAGCTGTGGTACATCTCGCAGGCCCATGCAAGCGGCCACCTGGCGGGAGATGGCCAGTTCACCAAAAAGTGCAGCGCCTGGCTGGAGCAACGTACCGGCAGCCAGAAGGCACTGCTCACGCACTCGTGCACCGCCGCACTGGAAATGGCCGCGATGTTGGCCGACATTCAGCCCGGCGATGAAGTCATCATGCCGTCATATACCTTTGTGTCCACCGCCAACGCCTTCGTGCTGCGCGGCGCGACGCCGGTGTTTGTGGACATCCGGCCCGACACGCTCAACATCGACGAGGCCAGGATCGAAGCGGCAATAACGCCGCGCACCAAAGCGATCATGCCGGTGCATTACGCCGGCGTCAGTTGCGAGATGGACACCATCATGGACATCGCACGCCGTCACAACTTGTTGGTGATCGAGGACGCAGCCCAGGGCATTATGTCCAGCTACAAGGGGCGCCCGCTTGGCAGCATCGGCCATATGGCGGCCTTGTCGTTCCACGAAACCAAGAACATCATCTCCGGCGAAGGCGGGGCCTTATTGATCAACGATGCGCGGTTTGTCGAGCGCGCCGAGGTCATCCGTGAAAAAGGCACCAACCGCAGCCAGTTCTTCCGCGGGCAGGTGGACAAATACACCTGGGTCGATATTGGCTCGTCGTATTTGCCGGGCGAGATAGTGGCCGCATTTTTGTGGGCGCAAATGGAAGAAGCCGACGCCATCAACAAACGGCGCCTGGAGATTTGGGCCAACTACCACCAGTGGTTCGCTAGCCTGGAAAAGGCAGAAAAAATTCGCCGGCCGTCGGTTCCGCGCGAGTGCGTGCACAACGCGCATATGTACTACCTGTTATTGCCGAGCCTGGCCCGTCGCACGGACTTTATCCAGCGACTCAAGGCCAAGGGCATTCACACCGTGTTTCATTACATCCCGCTGCATTCGTCGCCGCGCGGTCAGTCGGTCGGGCGCGCGGTTGGTGACATGGCCAACACCGATAGCGCCGGTGAGCGACTGGTTCGCTTGCCGCTGTGGCTGGGGCTGGAGGAGCAACTGGCCGACGTCATTGCCGAAGTCGTAGCTGCAGCACAGTAGTTTTTTCCGCCGACTCATGACTCGCTCGAGTCAGTGTTCCACGCATAAGTTGAGGGTCTGAGTTTTGGAAAATGCAAACATCCACTCGTGGCAACCCGAGCCGTTGGCAGCTTTGCAGCCAGCAGGCTGGCTCAGCCTGGCCGCCGTGCTTGCCGTGGCCATTGCGTTTCGAGCCTTGTTTTACACCGGCTTCTTTGGGTCGGACGAAGTAACCTACGTCGAGGCGGCGGTCCGGATCGTGTCGGGTGACTGGCGCGCCTCGGACTACATCGGTGCAACGCGCTACGGCATGAATTTGCCGGTGGCGTTGTTCATCTACCTGTTTGGATTGTCGGAGGCCAGCGCCAACCTGTGGCCCTTCCTTTGCTCGGTTGGCGAAGTGGCGCTGGTGTTCGTCATTGCGCGTTGGTTATGGAACCTCCGCGCAGCTGTTGTTAGTGCGGGCTTGCTGGCGTTGCTGCCATTGCATGTGAATTTTGCTGGCCGCATGTTTGCCGACCCGCCGCTGGCGTTTTTCCTGACACTCAGCGTGGCGCTGCTGTTACGCGCAACGTCTACAAGGTCAGCCCTGATGTACTTCGCGGCTGGCCTGGCGTGGGGCGGCGTGTTTTGGGTCAAGGAGTCAGTTGGTCTGTTGTACCTACCTGTTCTTCTACTCTTGACGATTTTCAGGAACCGTTTCACGGGTCCTTGGCTCTGGTTGTGCGTTGGGGCCGGAGTGGCGGTGTTGGCTAACTGCGCTCTTATGAGCTATGTGGCGGACAACCCAATGCATGTGTTTGCCGTGATGAAGAATGCCACGCTGCGCGCTTCCGGTATGCAGCTCGAGACTTCTCCCTGGTATTACCTTCGCTACCTGTTCATCGATATCAGGCACACATTACTGCTGGGTTACCTGAGCCTGGCCGGAACCATTCTCTATGCAAAATATTTTGTGCGCGACAAAAATGCAGCACCCGGCGCGCAGTTCGTCGTCGTGTGGGTTTTATTAATGCTGGGGATGTTTACGTTTGCTGTGGTGTCTTTTTCACCGGTGAAGTTGATCATGAAGCAAATCAACTACATGCTCATCTTTGCTGGCCCGTTGGTGCTGCTTGCTGGCTGGTTCATGGCCGCGCTGCCAAGGCGGACCTTCATGGCTTTGAGCGGCTTGGTCGTCTGCGGATCGGTGGTGCTCGGCGCACTCGAGCAGCGGGCGGTGGCTGTTTTTACCGCAAACAGCAAAGCGGTCTACCTGTTTCTGCGGGAGCATCCAAACACCTACATTATTGGAGCCACCAACAATCAACGGGCGGTTAACTTCTACTCCATGATGGAAAGCCGATGGAATCTGCGTGACCGCATCCTTTCGTTCGGAGAGATGGAGCTTGTGACCAATCCAGGTTTCGGCACAAGTCTTAAAACACGTGCGTCCGGCAAAGATGTGTTTGCCGTACTTGACCTTCAACAGGTCGACTGGGGAAATAAGCCCGGCGCGATACGGCGCCTTACCGATGTTCCGAAATGTTGGAAATCAATGGGCATGCTGACACCTGCTGTATTGGGCACTGGGCATTGGATATCGCAGGGGCTTGTGGCTGCAGTTTCGTTGGTGCCTGCGGT
>JANYBQ010000286.1 GCA_025360705.1 Betaproteobacteria bacterium
AGACCCGTGAGCAAGCTCGGCTCGAGATTGTCGAATACATCGGTTACTACAATACCGATCGTCGCCATTCTTCGTTGGGCTACGTCACACCGGCAGAGTTCGAGCGGCGCTGGCGCGCCGAGTCAAACCAAACCACCCAGGCGTCGTCGCAATGAGCGGCACCGCGTTACCCACCGCCGGCCGATTTGCGGTTCGTCGCAAGCGACCGAACCGGCCGTCCGTGGATAACGCTCTTCGTGCTTCGTGCTTCGTGGCGTCCACCAAACGGGGTCCGGTTCAGATTGCCGTTGACGTAGGGGAAGGCGGCGACCTGCTCGTCGAGCGCCTTGCTGCGCTTGTCTTCAGGCACGTTCAAGGTCTGGAACAGTTGCGCCAGCCGCGCGCCCAGGTCCGAGCCATCGGGCGCGGTGCGCTCTTCAATGAAGGTGCGAAACGCCTGCGCGGGCTGGAAGATGCCGGTGTCGTCGGCGAACAGGCAGAACAGCAGGCGCACCAGCAGCACTTCCAGCGAATGCCCGGTGTAGCCGCTGGCCTTGAGCGCGTCATGCAGGCGGCCCATGCGCTCGGCGGCCTTGACGTTGACCGGGTTCTGCGGCTGGATGGTTTGCACCTTGTAGCCCGCCACAAAGCCGAACAGCTTGATGTTTTTGTGCAGGTCTTTCAGCGCAAATTCAATGGTTTCGCCCTTGTTGTTGTCACCTGTCAGCTTGTGTACGCGAAAGCGCGCAAAGTCGCAGACGATGATGATTTGCGGCAAATCACGCTCGGCAAGGCCGGGGAAGTAAGACAGCGCCTGCGTCAGCGCCGCGTCCAGATTTTTGCCGCGCGACTTTTGCTCCACCAGCAGCATGCCGGGCCAGAACAAGTCGACAAAACCATCGACCCTGGCTTTTTCGCCCACCAGCTTTTTGACCGCGTGCTCAAACGTGGCAACGCGTTTGTCGGTGATGCCGAAGATCTCGAAAAAATCAATCCAGAACGGCTTGCCCTGGCTGTCTTCATTGGTGGCATCCGCCCAGGTGCGGCTGAAGGCGAGGGCGCGGGATTTGATTTCGTTCCAGGAGAGGGGCATGGTTGTCTATCGGTTCTGCAGCCTGTCGCGCCAGTAGCCCGGTTGGCGGTGTTGATGGGCGACGGTTTCGTCAAGCTCCTGTCTTATTTCAGGGCCTTGGCCTTGGGTCTCTTTAGCGTACTCCGGGTTTTGGTCTTGCTGACGGGGGCTTGCCGGCTGATTTGGGCGATGCTGCGGCGGACTTGGCGGGCGCCTTTGCTTTCACCGGTTTTCGGGGCGGTAGCTTGCTGGCTGTCTCAGTCGTGCCGGCGGCAGATCGTTTTGCTGTCTTTGCGGCCTGGGGCTTGGCTAGCGCTTTGGCCGCCTTGGTTGCGCTTGCCTTGGTGCGCCGCAGTGCAGGCGCCGGCGTAGGCGCAAGCTCGGCCATCTCGATGCCGAACACATCGGCCAAGGCCGAATCGTCGAGCACCTTGCTGGCCGCTGGCGCTTTCTTTGCTTTGGGCAGACCGGCCCCGGCCTGGGCCACCAGGTCCTTGGCATCGACCCGCCGCAGGCTGAAGAGCAGCTCGGGCTGTCGATCGAGCCGGGCGCCGACGCCATACAGCACGGCCGCGACGTGTTTGCACATTGAGGCCCAGTCCGGGCAGCTGCAACTGAACTGGATGTCTTTGAGTGCCGGAAAAAGGCCGGTGTCCGGTGTGCAGATTCGCTCCATCACGGGCTTGGCAAGCTTGCCTTGCAGCAGTTCCACCAGCGAGTCGATCGACCCCGAGCAATCGGCGCCGATGGCCTGCCATCGCGTGGCTGCCACCGCCGCCACGCTGACATGGACCGTATACAGACGCGATCCCGCGACCTGCGCCCGCACCTCGCCGGCCGTGATCTTCAGGTCAATCACGGAGCCGTTGCGCGTGTAGGTGCGACCGCGCGGCAAACGGTTGGCATAGTCGCTGTAGCGCTCCAGGTTGTCACACCAGGCTTTGCCCCAGAAGGTCTTGGCGATAGCGCCACGGCAGGGTTCGATGGGCGAGAGGTCGGCGCCCGATTTTTTCGCCTTGGAAGCGGCTTTTTCGGCTTTTTTGCGTCGCTCGGCGACCGAAACATAGGGCTTCCATCCGTAGTAGCTCATTGCATTTCTCTCTGATGATCAGTTGTCGTGTGTGGCATGAATGTCGAGTTTCACCAGATCAAGCAGCTCGCGGTCGCTCATCTCGGTCAGCAGCAGTTCCGCGCCGCCTTCGAGCACGTCCTGCACCAGCCGCTGCTTCGATTCGATCAGCTGGTCAATGCGGTCCTCGATGGTGCCACGGCAGACGAACTTGTGCACCAGAACATTCTTCTGCTGCCCGATACGGTAGGCCCGGTCGGTGGCCTGGTTCTCCACGGCGGGGTTCCACCAGCGATCAAAGTGGATGACATGCGAAGCGGCGGTGAGGTTCAGCCCCGCGCCGCCGGCCTTGAGCGAGAGGACGAAGAAGGGCGTCAGCTCGTCGTCCTGGAAGCGCTTGACCAGCTCGCGGCGCCTGGCCACCGGGGTGCCGCCGTGCAGCACCAGACCCTCTCGGCCAAAGACAGACCCCAGAAATGCGGCCAGTGGTTCTGTGGTTTCGCGAAACTGGGTAAAGACCAGCACCTTCTCCTGCTTGGCGGCAATCACCTCGGCGAGCTCGCGCAGGCGGGCAAACTTGCCGCTGTCGCCGGCATGCCATGCCGCATCACCCAGCCATTGCGAGGGGTGGTTGCAGATCTGTTTGAAGCGCATCAGGAACGACAGCACCACGCCCTTGCGGCCCATGCCCTCGGCATCTGCCAGCGCACGCGCCAGGTCTTTCACCGCGCGCTGATACAGCGCCGCCTGCGCCGGACTTAAGCTGCACCAGGCCTTGAGCTCGGTTTTGTCCGGCAGGTCGGCAATCACGCGCTTGTCGGTTTTCATCCGGCGCAAAATGTAGGGCTGCACCAAGGTTCGCAGGGGACCGAAATGCTGCTTGTTCGCCAGCCGTTTGGTGAAGTTAGCGAAAACCTTGCCGGTGCCCAGCAAGCCGGGGTGGGTGAAGTCGAAGATCGACCACAGGTCGGACAGACGGTTTTCGACCGGCGTGCCGGTGAGCGCGATGCGTGTGTCGGCCTTCAGCTTTTTAACCTGCTGCGTTTGCCGGGAACCCGGGTTCTTGATGGCCTGCGCCTCATCTGCCACGGCCAGGCGCCAATGCCTATCTACCAGCGCCGGCACACGCAAAAGCGTGCCGTAGCTGGTGATGACGAGATCGAAGTTGCTGAGCCGCTGCGCATCCAGCGCGCGCAATTCGGCGGCCGGCATGGCCGAGGGATGCGCAATCAGCAGACGCAGGCCTGGCGTAAAGCGCTCGGCTTCCGCCGCCCAGTTGGCCAGGAGCGAGGCCGGCGCCACCAACAGGCTGGGGCGCGCTGCGCCCAAGTGCTCGCGTTTCAACACCAGCAGCAGTGACAGCACTTGTATCGTTTTGCCCAGTCCCATGTCATCGGCCAGGCAGGCGCCCAGCCCAAGGCACGTGAGCAGGTAAAGCCAGCGCACACCGGCTTGCTGATAAGGGCGCAAACTGGCCTTGAGTTCCGGCCCGGGATCGACGCGCGCCAAGCCTTCAGGCTGGCGCAGGCCGCGCAAGGTTTCGGCAAGCCAGGGGCCGGTGGTGATTTGCGACCAGTCGGCGTCGTCGGCTCCGTCGCTGTCGGCCAGCGACGCACCCGCCGTCAGCCGCATGGCCTCGGCAAAAGGCAATCCGTGGTCTGCCGCAGCCCGCTCGATGGCCTGGAATCGTTCCAGCAAGCGGCCGAGCTTCTTTCGATCCACCTCGACCCAGCGGCCGCGGATCAATTGCAAGCCGTCCATGCCTTGCATCAAGGCTGTCATCTCTGCTGCACTGAGGCTTTCGCCGTCGAGCATCATGTCCATGCTGAAATCGAGCAGCGCATCCATGCCCAGCAGTGACGGCGGCTTGGTGCCGACGCTGACCTTGAGC
>JANYBQ010000317.1 GCA_025360705.1 Betaproteobacteria bacterium
AACACGCTGGTGTTCGACGCAGTGGCGCGGTTCGATGGTTCGATCTCGGCCGAACACGGCGTCGGCAGCCTCAAGCTGGACCAGCTCGAACATTACAAATCGCCGGTAGCGCTTGAGTTGATGCGTGCTATCAAACTCGCGTTGGACCCGCACCGGCTCATGAACCCGGGTCGAGTGGTCCGGGTTTAAGCGCGGATTTAAAACGGAATCGGTGCGCGGGTTTCACTGTCCGTCCCGCAGCTGGTAAGGACCGTACATCCGATACCCGCCCACCCACCAGGTGCTCATGACCGGTCGGTTTGGATAAACCGCGCCGCGCGCTCCAGTCGATCCTCAAAGGCTCTCCTAAACTCCGGGTCACTCCCCGTTGATTGGTGGAAAACACCAATTGACCCGATCGCCATCCCGATTAGATTGGCAAGTCGTCCTGGAATCGGGCTATGAGAATAAACTAGAGGTTGCGTCCTTGGGTTGACCGACTTGGTAACCAATGCGCTTTTTTTTGATTATTAACTTGGAGACTTCATGAATATCCATTTTGAAAAACTGGCCATACAAGCGGCGTTGGCCCTGACTATCGGGAGCTTTTCTGGCGTCGTTGCGGCGGCTGACCCTATCAAGATCGGCGTGATAGGGCCCTTCACGGGCGGCTCGTCCTCGATGGGCGTGAGCATGCGTGACGGCGTCAAGCTTGCAGTTGAAGAGATCAACAAATCGGGCGGCGTGCTGGGCCGCATGCTTCAGATTGTCGAGCGCGACGACGAGGCCAGAAACGAACGTGGCGTGCAGATCGCCCAAGAGCTGGTGAACAAGGAAAAGGTGGCCGCAGCCGTTGGCTACATCAACACTGGCGTGGCGTTGGCATCGCAGCGCTTTTTTCAGGAAGCCAAGAGTCCGGTCATGAACAACGTGGCCACTGGCTCCATCATCACGCACCAGTTCGACGACCAGCCCGAAAACTATATCTTCCGCAACTCGGCGCACGACAGCATTCAGGCTCCGATGATCGTCGAAGAGGCGATCACGCGACGCGGCTTCAAAAAGGTGGCGATTCTGGCCGACTCCACCAATTACGGCCAGCTCGGCCGCGAAGATCTGGAAAAGGCTCTGAGCTTGAAGGGCATCAAGCCGGTGGCGGTGGAGAAGTTCAACATCAAGGACGTCGACATGACGGCCCAACTGCTGAAAGCCAAGGAATCCGGCGCCGAGGCGGTGCTGACCTACGGAATCGGCCCCGAACTCGCGCAGATCGCCAACGGCATGACCAAGCTCGGCTGGAAAGTACCGATCGTCGGCAGCTGGACGCTTTCGATGGCCAACTACATCGACAACGCCGGCCCGGGCGGTGAAGGCGCGCGCATGCCGCAGACCTTTATTCAGGAGCCGACCACGCCCAAGCGGCAGTCATTCATCATCAGCTATTTGAAGACCTTCAACCCGAAAAACGCGCGCATGGACTCACCGGTCTCGGCGGCCCAGGGCTACGACTCAATTTATTTGCTGGCAGCTGCCATCAAGCAGGCTGGCAGCACCGAAGGTCCAAAGATCAAGGCCGCGCTGGAGGACCTGAAAGCGCCAGTTGCCGGCGTGGTTACTACCTACAGCAGGCCCTTCACAGCGAAGGATCACGAGGCCATCACCGCCAACATACCGGTGTTCGGCGAGGTCAAGGGCCAGCGCGTGATCTATGCCTACGGAGACGACTTCAAGAAGGCTTCCGAAGTGCGCCTGAAGGACCCCGCTGCCAAAGGTGCGCTGGCCGTCAAGAAGTAGTTTGACCGCTAGATCCGGGTTGCAACATGGCACCGTGCCAGCAGTAGCGGCTAGCGCGGTGTTTTTTTGAGCTAAGGCCGCGTGGCCGCTGCGCCAGACTTTTTGTGGAACCGCATATATGGAAATCCTGCTCCAACTGATCTACAGTGGCATCGCACTGGGCATGATCTACGCGGTCATTGCCTTCGGGTATCAGCTGACCTTCCAGACTTCGGACACGCTTAATTTCGGCCAGGGCGATGCGCTGATGCTGGGCGCGATGGTCGGGCTGACACTGGTCACCATGGGTGTGAATTACTGGCTGATGCTTCCACTTGTCATGATCTTCGGCCTTTTTCAAGGCGGTCTTGTCGAACGCATCGGCGTGCGCCCGGCGATCAAGATCAAAAGCGAATTCGGCTGGATCATGTCCACTATTGCGTTGGGCATTATTTTCAAGAACGTTGCCGAAAACATCTGGGGTCGCGACGATCTCAAATTCCCTTCGCCCCTACCTGAAGCCCCCCTCAAAATTTTTGGTGCCAACGTGTTGCCGATGGAAATACTGGTGGTGGTGGGCGCGGTCCTGATGATGCTGGCCGTGGAGTTTTTTAACCGAAAGAGTATTTACGGCAAAGCCGTAGTCGCGACCTTTAACGACCGTGACGCCGCAAAACTGATGGGTATCAATACCGGCTTGGTGATCACCTTCTCCTATGCGCTTTCCTCCGCCACCGCAGGTTTGGCGGGTGCGTTGATCGCTCCACTGACACTGACCGGCGCGACCATGGGTTCGGTGCTGGGACTGAAGGCGTTTGCCGTGGCCATCATCGGAGGATTGACCAGCGGCATGGGGATTATTGTGGGCGGCATTATTTTGGGTGTGGCCGAGACGACCACCGGCTTCTACATTTCCACCGGTTACAAAGATGTACCCGGGCTGGTGCTGCTGCTGATCGTTCTGGCCATCCGGCCGGCCGGGCTGTTCGGCAAGACCGCCATTAAAAAGGTCTGAGCATGAAGCCCGCTCGATTCATAGCCGCTCTGGCTGGCATGGCCATCCTCGCGGCCTTTCCGGTTGCCGTCGGTAACCCGTACTACATTCATCTGCTTGAGACGATCATGATCTACGCGATCCTGCTCTTCGGGCTGGATATCGTCGTCGGCTACACCGGTCAGGTGTCACTCGGCCACGCCGGGTTGTTTGGCATCGGCTCGTATGTTGCCGGCGTGCTATTTGCGCAGATGCACGCGCCGTTGGCAGTCACGCTTGTCCTGGCGATCTTCGTCACCGCGATTTTCGGCGCCGTGCTCGCGCTGCCGGCACTGCGCGTGACCGGGCCTTATCTGGCGATGGTCACGCTGGCCTTTGGCACCATCATCCAGATCCTGATCAACGAGATGACCTTTCTGACCAACGGTCCAATGGGCATCAAGCTGGCCAAGCCGGTGCTGTTCGGCCACAAAATGGACGATCGCGAGTTCTTCTGGCTAGTCGCGTTCCTTTTGGTGGTGTCGCTGATCGTCGTGCACCGCATCCTGCGCTCGCATTTGGGCCGTGCTTTTGAAGCGCTGCGTGGCAGCCCCATTGCGTCGGACTGCATGGGCGTTTCCGTGTACCGGTACAAGGTGTACGCCTTTGTCATCAGCGCCGGCTTGGCCGGCCTTGCGGGTGCGCTGTATTCCTATTCCGAGCAGTACATCAGCCCGAACACCTACAACTTCGAGTTGACGGTGCTGTTCTTGCTGGCCGTCATCATGGGCGGCCGCAAGACCCGCTCTGGCGCCATGCTGGGCGCGGCGATCATCGTGATGTTGCCCAAGCTGCTGGACGATCTGGAGCTTTTCCGAATCGTGGCTTGCACACTCGCGGTTTTGATGGCGCTGGGCGCGGTGGTGGGCTTGGCCAAAAAAATGACCACACCCAAAGCCATGGCGATTCCGGTGGTCGGCACCATTGCGCTGGCCGGGTTCTCATTCTGGCTGCAATCGATCACGGACTGGCGTTTGACGGTCTTCGGCTTGATGATCCTGTTTGTGGTGTATTACTTGCAAGATGGAATTGTGGGTTTTGCCCGCAGCTTGTTGGGCCGCAAGGCGGTTGACGCGCATGGCACCGTGGCGCCAGCCAAGCACGCAAAAGACGCTGTCATGATGGCGTCCAAGGCGCATCTCGGCGCGGCGGGAAGCGACTTGCTGCTCGCACGCGGAATACTCATGCAGTTTGGCGGCCTCAAGGCGATCAATCAGGTCGACCTTCAGGTCAAGCGCGGCAGCATCCATGGCCTGATAGGCCCCAACGGTTCCGGCAAGAGCACGATGATGAATATCCTGACCGGCATCTATGCCCCGACGGCTGGCAATATCGAATTCGACGGACGTGCGTTATTGGGCCGCACGTCTTCGGATATCGCCCAGCTCGGCATCGCGCGCACATTTCAAAACGTGCAGTTGTTTGGCGAAATGAGCGTGTTGCAAAACGTCCAGGTGGGCTTGCATCACACCTTCGACAGCAATATTGTCGATGTGGTCTTGCACACACCACGCTTTCGGCGTGAAGAGAGCGCGGCGTCGGAGCGTGGCCTGGGCCTGCTCGATTTCGTCGGCCTGCAAGACCTGGCCTTGGAGGAGGCGCGCAACCTGCCCTACGGCAAACAGAGGTTGCTGGAAATTGCGCGTGCGCTCGCGCTTGATCCCCAATTGCTGCTGCTGGACGAGCCCGCTGCGGGCTTGACAGCGCCGGACATCAAGGAGCTGATCGCCATCATCCGCAAGATCCGCGACCACGGGATCACGGTTATCTTGATCGAGCACCATATGGACGTGGTGATGAGCATTTGCGATTCAGTGTCAGTACTGGACTTTGGCCAGAAAATCGCCGAGGGTACGCCGGCCGCGGTGCAGGCGGACGAAAAGGTCATCGAGGCTTACCTCGGCGGCACGGTGGCGGCGTAGGCACAAGGGGCTGGAAATGTTGCGTATCAGGAATCTCGAAGCCGGTTACGGCAAAGTGCAGGTTCTGCACGGCATCTCTATCGATGTCCCCAAGGGCAGCGTCGTCACCTTGATAGGCTCCAACGGCGCAGGCAAGACCACCACCATGCGCGCGGTGTCCGGGATGATCAAACCAACGGCCGGTGAGATCACCCTGAACGGCATACGCATAGATGGTCTTGAGTCGTACGCCGTTGCCAAGCGGGGCCTTGCCCACTCGCCCGAGGGCAGGCGCGTATTTGCCACCATGTCGGTAGCCGACAACCTGCTACTGGGCGCTTTTCCCAGGTTGACCGGTAGCCGTCCCAAAGGCGACGTAGCCGGCGATTTGGAGCGCGCGATGGAACTGTTCCCGCGCCTGCGGGAGCGCCGCAACCAACTGGCGGGCACGCTCTCTGGCGGCGAGCAACAAATGCTGGCCATGGCACGCGCAGTGATGCTGAACCCCGAAATCGTGCTGCTGGATGAACCATCCATGGGCTTGGCCCCGATTCTGGTGGAAGAGGTTTTCCGCATCATTGCCAACTTGAAGTCACGCGGTGTGACGATGTTGCTGGTCGAGCAGTTCGCGGCTGCCGCGCTCAAAGTGGCGGACTACGGCTACGTGCTTGAGAATGGTCGAATTTCTGTCCATGGCGAGGCTTCCAAACTGCGCGACGACCCCGCTGTGAAAGCGGCTTACTTGGGCGCTGGGCACTAATCTGCGTTGGAGGCGGGATGGTCGCCCCACGTTGGTGAGTGGTTGGCCGCTCTAATTTCGGCATCGCATATAGAGCAATTCTGTTCTTGCGCGCACACGGTGCGATGATCAGAATCGATTCATGTCCACCCAATCAGGAGTATCCGAATGCCCAATTCCACCCGTTTGACGCGCCGCCGGCTACTCGGCGCGGCTGCCACCGCTGGCGGCCTGGCAAGCGCCGGTGCCTTGCTTTCCATGCAGGCTCTTGCGCAGGACAAGGTCAAGGTCAACATGCAGCTCGGCTGGATCGCGGGCGGCAACCAGATCGCCGAGGTCGCTGCCAAACGCATGGGTTATTACGAGCAGGAAGGGCTGGACTTCGCGATTCAGCCCGGCGGCCCCAGCATCGACGGCGTGGCGATCGTGGCGGCTGGGCGTTACGAGGTTGGGCAGGTTTCCAGCAGCCCTTCCAATATGCTGGCGGTGTCGCAGGACTTGCCCATCAAGGTGTTCGCCACCGGCTTGCAGCAACACCCCTACGCATTTTTCTCGCTCAAGAAAGCGCCCATCCGCACACCGCAGGACATGATCGGCAAGAAGATCGGCATGCAGCCCACCGGCATGGTGTTGCTGCGCGCGCTGCTGGCCAAAAACAAGATTGCCGAAAAAGACGTGATCGTGATCCCGATCGGCAGCGAGATGTCTCCGCTGCTGACTGGCCAGGTGGACGCGCTTACGGGTTGGCTGACCAACACCACGCAACTCAAGCCTTTCGGCGCCGACCGCGTCGATATGCGTCTTTGGGACACCGGTGTGCATCTGTACGCCCTGCCCTACTACGCCACCACCACCATGATCCAGACGCGGCCCGATGTGTTGCAGCGTTTCCTGCGCGCCACCGCACGCGGCTGGGCCTACGCCAACAAGAATCGCGACGCGGCAACCGACCTGTTGGTCAAGGAATACCCCAACCTGGACCGCGCCGACGAACGCGTGGCGGTCGATGCGCTGATGGCTTTTGCCTACAGCCCGCAGACCCAGGCCAACGGCTGGGGCACGATGGACAAGGCGATCTGGCAGGAACAGATACAGCAATACGCGGATCTGGGCCAGTTCACCAAACGCGTGCCCAAGGTGGACGAGGTCATGACGCTGGATATCCTCAACGCCACGCGCGACTACCGTCTGAAGAATCTGTAGCCAGCCCTTGCGCCTGTCCTTTCCGCTCGTTCTTCCGCCCGCAACCATGTCCGCATCCACTACGCTTGCGCCGCCCGCGCAGTGGGCCAACACGGCCCAACGCAACACGCCCACCGTTATCGACACCGGCTTGTCGGTCAGCTGCAAGAACGTATCGGTGCGGTTCTTTACCGATACCCGCAGCGTGACCGCGTTAAAGGACGTCAGCCTGGATATCCAGACCGGCGAATTCCTGAGTCTGCTGGGGCCGTCGGGCTGCGGCAAATCCACGTTTCTGCGCGTCGTGGCCGACCTGATTCCACCCACCGGCGGCTCGCTCAAGGTGTTAGGTGTGACGCCCGAGACGGCGCGCTTGCGGCGCGACATCGGGTTTGTGTTCCAGGACGCCGCGTTGCTGCCATGGCGTACTGCGATACAGAACGTAGAGTTGCCACTGGAAGTGGCGCGCGGCAAGACACAAACCACCAAGGCCGCGCGTGCGACCCCGCGCGAGTTGCTGGAACTGGTGGGCTTGAAGGGCAGCGAAAACGCTTTCCCGCATGAACTGTCGGGCGGCATGCGCCAGCGTGTGTCGATTGCGCGCGCGCTGGTCAGCGACCCGCGCATCCTGCTGATGGACGAGCCCTTTGGCGCGCTGGACGAGATTACGCGCGACCGCCTGAATGAAGAGTTGCTGCGGCTCTGGCGCGAGCTCGGCATGACGGTACTTTTCGTCACGCACAGCATCTACGAGGCGGCCTTCCTGGGGCAGCGCGTGTTGATGCTGGCCGCCAGCCCCGGCCGGGTGCAGGAGATCGTGCCGGTTACCCTGCCGCCCAACCGCACACTGGCGATTCGCGAGACCCCCGAGTTCGTGCAGCTCACCGCCTACCTGCGGCGGGTACTGGAAATTTGCTGAAAAAATGAAACTCCACGCTCACGGTTGTTCGCTGCCCCCCAAGGGAGTTGCCTCCTTTGAGGCGGCTCCGCAGGAGGCACCATGAATACCTCGACCCTCCATACGCCGCTGGCGGCGCCCGAAATCGAAACCGACGCAGGTGCCTTGGCACACCGTGCGCGGATGCAGCGCAAGTTGTGGCGCACGCGTTTGATGCCGGCGCTGGGCGTTTTTGTATTGCTGTTCGGCTGGTGGGCGATCGTGACGGGCCTGAACGTCAAGCCCTTTATCGCGCCCTCGCCGTTCCTGGTGCTTGAAACTCTGTATGCCAAACGCGCGATCCTGCTCGACAACCTGATCCCCACGGCGCTCGAAGCGGCCGGCGGCTTCCTGCTTGGCAATCTGGTGGCAATCGTCATGGCAACTATTTTTGTGCACAACAAAACCCTGCATGAAATCTTCTTTCCGGTGGCGCTGATATTCAACGCGATTCCGGTGGTCGCCGAGGCGCCGGTATTGGTGCTGATCATGGGCAACGGCGTGGAGCCCAAGATCGCCATTGCCGCATTGGTATGTTTCTTTCCGACCCTGGTCAATATGGTGCGCGGGTTGGATGCGGCCAACCCGCAGGCACTTGAATTGATGCGCGTGTTATCGGCCAGCAAGACCGAGGTGTTCTTCAAGCTGCGCCTGTTCAGCTCCCTGCCCTACCTGTTTTCCGCGCTGCGTATCGCCGCGTCGATGTCGGTGATAGGAGCGGTGGTAGGCGAGTGGATTGGCGCCACGCGTGGCATTGGTGCGCTGATTATCCAGGCCACCTACAACTTCGACTCGGCGCTGCTGTATTCGGCGATTGTGATGAGCGCCTGCCTGTCGGGCTCTTTCTTCCTGATCATCGCCGTCCTGGAGCGCGCGATTGTCAGATGGCAGCCGCACCAGGGACACTAGAAAAACTCCGTGCGTCCTGAGCTTGTCGAAGTGCCCTTCAATAAGTTCAGAGTGAACGGATTCAAGTTCAGCCGCGGCTGTGAGTGCATAGCGAAAGAATCAGGAAGCTCCAAAGGTGAAACATGAACAACACGACTGACAAGATTCGGCAACCCGCCCGCGACCTGCCTGTAGCCGCACGCGCCGATGTAGTGGTAGTGGGCGGCGGACCGGCCGGCGTCTCGGCC
>JANYBQ010000331.1 GCA_025360705.1 Betaproteobacteria bacterium
GCCGCAGATTTTCACGCGGATCCCGAAATTTTCTTACCGTGTCACCACCTTGACCGAGTTCCAGGAGACGCTTGGCCAGTTATACGGAGCGAGCGCGGAAGGCGGCTCCATCGACCAGTTGTTGGCCGACATGGACGGTGGTCCGATCGACGAAGGCAGCAACGACGATTCCCTCGAATCGGCCGCGGCTGATAACGAGCTTGTCAAGTTCGTCAATAAAGTTATCATCGACGCGTACAACCAGAAAGTGTCGGACATCCACATTGAACCGATGCCAGGCAAGCTCAAGACCGGCATCCGGTTTCGAATCGATGGCACCTTGATGCCTTACATTGAGGTGCCAGCGCATTTCCGCCAAGCCATGGTCACGCGTCTGAAGATCATGTGCGACCTCGATATATCGGAGCGCCGCAAGCCGCAGGACGGCAAGATCAAGTTCAAAAAATACGGTCCACTGGATATCGAGCTGCGAGTGGCTACTATTCCATCTACCGGTGGTGTAGAGGATGTGGTGATGCGGATTCTGGCCGCCGGCGAGCCGATTCCGCTGGACAAGCTCGGCCTGACTCCCCACAACCGGGAGCGCGTCATCCGGACGGTCGAGAAACCCTATGGCTTGTTCTATGTTTGCGGTCCGACCGGCTCCGGCAAAACAACCACGCTGCATTCGATCCTCAAGCATTTGAATACGCCCGACACAAAAATATGGACTGCTGAAGACCCGGTCGAAATTACGCAAAAGGGCTTGCGCCAGGTCCAGATCAACCGAAAGGCCGGCATCGATTTCGCGCTGATCATGCGGGCCTTCTTACGGGCCGATCCCGACATCATCATGGTGGGTGAATCGCGCGATAAAGAAACAGTTGCGATGGGGGTCGAGGCCTCTCTGACGGGACATCTGGTTTTTTCGACTTTGCACACCAACTCGGCGCCTGAATCGATCACGCGCTTGTTGGACATGGGCATGGACCCCTTCAACTTCGCCGATGCACTGCTGGGTATTCTTGCGCAGCGGCTCGCCAAAAAGCTGTGCGACTGCAAGGAAGCCTATGTACCGGATGCTGAAGAACTCAGGCTTTTTGCGGCCGAGTATTCGGAAGAGTTGCGGCATTCAAAAGCATGGAAAGTCGACTATGCCGACGAGACCAGAAAACTGGTCGATAGCTGGGCCAAGACCTACGGCCAGGACGGGCAATTGAAGTTTTATCGTCACGTGGGTTGCGATAAGTGCAACAAGACGGGCTACAAGGGCCGCATTGGCCTGCACGAGTTGCTGATTGCCGACGACGACATTAAAAAGCTGATTCAGGAGCGTGCCCGAGTAGCGGAGATTTTTGCAGCCTCGGTCGAAGGCGGAATGCGCACACTGAAGATGGACGGCATGGAAAAAATCATGATGGGCCTGACAGACATCAAAATGGTCAGGTCAGTCTGCATTAAATGACATAAATGAAGTGACAAAACTGTCGCTTCCATATCCAAGCCACGCTAGCCAGGGTGCGTAAAACCGCAGCCCAGGGGACGACTCATTGAGGAATCTGCCAACGCGATGCGGGTACATGTTGGTTGGCACGGATTCTGCTGATACTAAAACTTCAATTTGTTTTACTTCAGGAGTTATTTATGAAACGTTCCATGCAAAAGGGCTTCACCCTTATCGAGTTGATGATCGTGGTGGCGATTATTGGTATTTTGGCGGCCGTGGCGCTGCCGGCATATCAGGATTACACGGTACGTGCCAAAGTGTCCGAGTTGATTTTGGCGGGCAGTTCGGGCAAGGTCGCAGCGGCTGAGGCAGCTCAAGCTAACGGGTCCTTATTGGCTGCCAGTGTTTCGGTTGCCACGCAATCGTCCAAATACGTCAGCGCAGTGACTTACAGGGACGGTTCACCGGCGGGATCAGTCGGCATTATTACTGCTGTCGCTACATCTGCGGAAGGAAAAATTGCTGGCGCCGGGGTTGACTTCACAGGCACGATGAATCCTAGTGGCAATGGGCAGGTAACTTGGGTTTGTACGGCTGCTGTTGTTGCCGGCAGTGTCTCTGTGATAATGCCAGCCAAATATTTGCCGGCGAGCTGCAAGTAATCCGTTTATTAATTGTTTATTTTTCGCAAAAAAGGCCCCCACTGGGGGCCTTTTTTATGGGTATTCATGTTGCCAAATACATCTAATGTGTTGGCCTGCGTACTTTCCATTTGTTTGAAACGATGAGATAGACGGTGATACCGCAGCAACCCATAACGCCTTTTTGGTTGGTTGGCTGGGCGATCGCTCTGGCCGTGGGATGGCTGCTGCCAAACCACTATCCGCCCTGGTCGACCTTTCACATGGACGCCTGGATTGCTGCTGTC
>JANYBQ010000352.1 GCA_025360705.1 Betaproteobacteria bacterium
AGTGAATAAATCTGCGTTTCCTTAGCGTGGCTGAGCTGCCATCTGAGCAAAGCCCATGACAGCGGGTTTGCAGATCGTTCCAGCGGCGTTTTAATCAGCAGTGGCCTGCCTATCCGCCGACAAAGCTCTTTGCGCGCACGCTTCAAACGGCAACAAGTCTTTACTTTGAGCGAGGATTTCCAATGCCTATCGTCTACTACAGCACCCAACAACTTGGGATGGAAGTGCTGAGCCACGCGAACTCGCAGGAACATCTGGGTTTAACTGGGATATTCTCGACGCTTATATTCATCTCCACGAGCGAGAGATTCTCAATAAGTTCAAGCAGGATGCCTACCAGCAGATGTCGCCAACGGAACGACTCGAAGTAGACAAACAGCTGGAAGCGTTGGCAAAACGCCTGGCATCTCTATAGGCGGAATAGGCACATCAGCTGCCGTTTTGGCGGGTGCCAGCGTCAGTGGCTTCGCGCCGTATTTGTTGCTCTCGACAGTTATCAGTACAGCCTCCGGTGGTATAGCCGGGTTTGGTGTCTATACGGCCGCATCGTCAGCCCTCCACGTGCTTCTCGGCCCTCCCGGCTGGGCGGCCCTGGGTGCCGCCGCGATATACAAATTTACCGGTCCTGATCAGCAAAAATGCTTGAAGGCCTTGCTTGCAATCGCTCTGCTTCGCGTCAAAGTAGAGAAGTCGGTTATCAGGCTGGGTAGCTAAATTCGACGAGGTGGACGTCATTGCCACACATCAACTCCCGGACATTCTCCAAGGCCTCCGTCGCGCACGAACTGCCTCAAACTACCTCTTGCTTCTCCCCCACAACCGGGGCCATATTCAGCCGCGTCCCCTGCCGCTCGGCACTCGGCGTATGCCCAAACAGATTGCGATAACACTTCGAGAAATGCGGCGGTGACTGGAAACCACAGGCCACCGCGATTTCCATGATGGACATGGCGGTTTGCAGCAACAACTCGCGCGCGCGGCCCAGGCGCATGTCGAGGTAATACTTGGTCGGCACCTGGCCGACATAACGCTTGAACAGGCGTTCGATCTGCCTGCGGGACACACCCACCAATGCCGCGATCTCGTCCAGCGACAGCGGCTCCTCGATATTGGCTTCCATCAGCGCCGCCGCTTCGATCAGGTTCTCGTGAAACAAGCCCACGCGCGCCTGCAGCGGGATGTGCTGGCGGTCCTGGTCGTTGCGAATGCGGTCCAGGATGAACTGCTCGGAGATCAGCGGCGCGATGTCGCGGCCCTGGTGCTCGTTGATGATGTGCAGCATCAGGTCCAGCGGCGCCACGCCGCCGGTACAGGTATAACGGTCGCGGTCGATGGCGAACAGCTGGTCGGAAAAGATCACGCGCGGGAATTCTTCGCGCAACGCCGACATGTTTTCCCAATGGATCACGGCCTTGTATTTGTCCAGCAGACCGGCCTTGGCCAGCGCGTAACCGCCGGTGCATAACGCGCCCAGCGGCACATGCCGTTGCGCCAGCCCGCGCAATGTGCCAAGCAATGCCGGCGTAGTCGCCTGCTCCACCTGCACCCCACCGACCACAAAGACGATATTGGCCGGGCCCATGGCATCGATCGAAATGGTGGGGGCCATGGCCAGGCCGTTGCTGGCGACCGCCGGTTTGCCGTCCAGCGTGGCCAAGGTCCACTCGTAGACGTCGCGTTTGGTCACGCGGTTGGCCATGCGCAAGGCGTCCACCGCGCTGGCCAGCGCGATCATCGTGTAGTTGGGCAGAGTCAGAAACACATAACGGTGTTTCGGCAATTGACTGACCGGGTCCTGGGCGCGCTCGTACATCGCAGTTTGCCTGGTCTGACGCTATTCGCTGGCCGTAAACACGGTCAACACGCCGGTGTAGCCGTACAAGTGGTGACGTGCAATTTCGCCGCCGGCGAAGAAGCCCACCAGAGGCACATCGCCCAAAGCGCGGCGCACGACCTGCAGTTCCGCGCTCGGGCCGCCGAAGTGCGGACCACCCCGGCCCGAGCAACTGACGTACAACGCACCGGCGATGCGCCGCGCCGG
>JANYBQ010000358.1 GCA_025360705.1 Betaproteobacteria bacterium
CACGTCCATGCTGAACACCGGGTTCAGTTGGCTGGAAGGTCAAACCGCAGGCGGCATTGATTTCATCACTGAGACTGAGCTGTTTGCCGCTGGTCCCACCACACGCCGACGCAAAAAGCAGGAGCAGGTGAGCGACGTCGAAGCGCTGATCAAAGACCTGAGCGAGCTCAACGTGGGTGACCCGGTGGTGCACAGCGCCCACGGAGTCGGGCGCTACCTGGGTCTGGTGCACCTCGATCTCGGCAACGTAGGCAAAGACGTGCAGCCCGAAACGCAAGAATTCCTGCACCTCGAATACGCCGACAAGGCGGTGCTGTACGTGCCGGTAAGCCAGCTCCATTTAATTGGCCGTTATACCGGTGTCAGTGCCAGTGAAGCGCCGTTGCACCGGCTGGGGTCGGGCCAGTGGGAAAAGGCCAAGCGCAAGGCCGCCGAACAGGTACGCGACTCGGCGGCCGAATTGCTCAACATCTATGCCCGGCGCGCCCTGCGCGAAGGCCACGCGTTCCGATATTCGCCCAACGACTACGAAAGCTTTGCCAACGACTTCGGTTTCGAGGAAACCGCCGACCAGCGCGCCGCGATTCATGCGGTGATCCAGGACATGATCAGCCCACGCCCGATGGACCGGCTGATTTGCGGCGACGTGGGTTTCGGCAAGACCGAGGTCGCGCTGCGTGCCGCGTTTATCGCGGTCACGGGCGGCAAACAGGTGGCCTTGCTGGCACCCACCACGCTGCTGGCCGAACAACACTACCAGACGCTGGTGGACCGCTTCGGCAAATGGCCGGTCAAGGTGGCCGAGATGAGCCGTTTCCGCTCCGGCAAGGAGATCACGGCGGCCATGAAAGGTCTGGCTGACGGCACCATCGACATCGTCGTCGGCACTCACAAGCTGCTGAGTCAGCATACGCGCTTCCAGAACCTGGGCTTGCTGATCATCGACGAGGAACACCGCTTCGGGGTTCGCCACAAAGAGGCCATGAAGGCGCTGCGCGCCGAAGTCGATGTGTTGACGCTGACCGCCACGCCGATTCCGCGCACGCTGGGCATGGCGCTCGAAGGCCTGCGCGACCTCAGCGTGATCGCTACCGCGCCGCAACGCCGGCTTGCCATCAAGACCTTTGTGCGTACCGAAGGCAACGGCGTGATCCGCGAGGCCGTGTTGCGCGAACTCAAACGCGGCGGGCAAGTCTATTTTTTGCATAACGAAGTGGAAACCATCGAGAACCGGCGCGCCAATCTCGAAGAACTGCTGCCGGAAGCGCGTATTGCCGTGGCGCACGGCCAGATGCCGGAGCGCCAGCTGGAAGGCGTGATGCGCGACTTCATCGCGCAACGCTACAACCTGTTGCTGTGTTCGACCATCATTGAGACCGGCATCGATGTGCCCACGGCCAATACCATCGTGATGAGCCGCGCCGACAAGTTCGGCCTGGCGCAATTGCACCAGTTGCGCGGCCGGGTCGGGCGCAGCCACCATCAGGCCTATGCCTACCTCATGGTGCCGGACATCGAAGGGCTGACCAAACAGGCGAGCCAACGGCTGGATGCGATCCAGCAGATGGAAGAGCTGGGGTCTGGCTTCTATCTGGCGATGCATGACCTGGAGATACGCGGCGCGGGCGAGGTGCTGGGCGAAAACCAGAGCGGCAATATCCTGGAAATCGGCTTCCAGCTCTACCACGAAATGCTGGCCGAGGCGGTACGTTCGCTCAAGGCCGGGCATGAACCCGATCTGCTGGCGCCGTTGAGTTTCACGACCGACATCAACCTGCATGAGCCCGCGCTGTTGACGAGCGATTACTGCGGCGACGTACACCTGCGCCTGAGCTTTTACAAGAAACTGGCCAGCGCCAAGAACACCGAGCAGATCGACGCTTTGCTCGAAGAACTGGTGGACCGCTTCGGCAAGCTGCCGCCGCAAACCCAAACCTTGATCGACGTACACCGGCTGCGGGTGATCGCCAAGCCTTACGGCGTGATCAAGGTGGATGCCGCGCCGGGCGTAATCACGATTACCTTTCGCAAGGATGCGCCGGTGGACGCTATGCGCATCGTCGACCTGATTCGGAAAAATCGGCATATCAAGCTGGTTGGTAACGAGAAGCTGCGCATCGAACGCGAACTGCCGCAGCCGCGCGACCGGGCGCAGATGGTGCGCGACACGCTTCGCAGCCTGGGCCAACCCACCACGGCAGCGGCAGCTACAACCGCGTGATCGCGCGGCTTGGTACTCCACCGCCATCCACCGAACCTCACCTGCCGCCGCCGTCAACACGATTCCTTCATGCAGGTCAAGCCATATCCGCCCGGCCTTGTAGTCCGGCACATCCAGCCACCCCTGCGCCTGGCCGCATTCGGCTTGATCGCATTCGACATGGACTCGACGCTGATCGACATCGAATGCGTGGACGAGATCGCCGCGGCGGCCGGCCGCAAGCAAGAAGTCGCGGCCATCACGGAAGCCGCCATGCGCGGGGAAATCGCCGATTACAAGGAGAGCCTGCGCCAGCGTGTAGCGCTGCTCGAAGGCGTCAGTGTGGCCAGCTTGGAAGAGATCTACACGCAGCGGCTGCAACTCAACCCTGGCGCGCAGGAACTGGTGGCCGCCTGCAAAGCAGCCGGCATGAAGGTGCTGCTGGTGAGCGGGGGTTTTACGTTTTTCACGGACCGCATCCGCGACCGGCTGCAGATCGATTTCACGCGCTCCAACGTGCTGGGCATCCGCGACGGCAAACTGACCGGCCGTTTGGTGGATCAGCCCTGGGGCGACATCTGCGACGGCGAAGAAAAGAAAAAAATGTTGCTGGCGACCTGCGGTCAACTCGGGTTGCGACCGCGGCAGGCCATCACGGTCGGTGATGGCGCCAATGATCTGCCCATGATGTACGTCTCAGGGCTGTCCGTCGCTTACCACGCCAAACCCAAGGTCAGGGAACAGGCCACAGTGGCCATCGACAGCGGCGGGCTGGACCGGCTGCTGGAAATATTCTCTTGAACCGCCGCGCCCCGGCGCACGTTGAACACCAACCGGTTATTGAAAATATGCCGCGACAATTTTGCCGTCGTGCAGCGCACCTCCACTATGGAAATCTTGACTCCCTGCATGAACTGAAGGCAAGGCTTGCGGCATTATCCACACCGGCTACGCGTCCATCGCGATACGCGTCAACCAAACACCCAGTAGTGCGTTCGTTGATAGGGGCACTGGAACACGAAGCCCACGGGTATTGGTTATGATGAATTGAACTTGTTACGGATAGCGCCGTTCAGAGCTGTGGGTAACCCCCGCTTTCAAGGAGAAACGCATGTCGATTTTTGCTCGTTACCAGGGTCGATTTGAGGCATCGCAAGAAGAGGAAATGTCCATACAGGACTATCTGAATCTGTGCAGGACGGACACTACCGCGTACGCCAGCGTGGCCGAACGTATGTTGTCCGCCATCGGCGAGCCCGAACTGGTGGACACACGCAGCGACCAGCGCCTGTCGCGCATCTTCGCCAACAAGATGCTGCGACGGTATCCAAGCTTTCGCGACCTTTACGGCATGGAAGAGGCGATCGAACACATCGTGTCCTACTTCCGCCATGCGGCACAGGGCCTTGAGGAAAAGAAGCAAATTCTGTATCTGCTCGGGCCGGTCGGTGGCGGCAAGTCGTCGCTGGCCGAAAAACTCAAATACCTGATCGAGAAAATTCCGGTCTACGCGATCAAGGGCTCACCGGTGCACGAGTCGCCGCTGGGTTTGTTCAACCCGGTGGAAGACGCGCAGTTGCTGGAAGACGACTACGGCATTCCGCGCCGTTATCTGGGAACCATCATGAGCCCATGGGCGGTCAAGCGCCTGCGTGAATACGGAGGCGACATCACGAAGTTCCGCGTCGTCAAATTGATGCCATCCGTGTTGTCGCAAATCGCGGTGGCCAAGACCGAGCCGGGCGACGAAAACAACCAGGACATATCGTCGCTGGTAGGAAAAATAGATATCCGCAAACTCGAAACTTTTTCGCAGGACGACCCCGACGCTTATTCCTATTCCGGTGGCTTGTGCCTGGCCAATCGCGGCGTGCTCGAGTTCGTGGAGATGTTCAAGGCGCCGATCAAGGTGCTGCATCCATTGCTCACCGCGACGCAGGAGGGCAACTACAAAGGCACCGAAGGTTTTGGCGCGATCCCGTTCGACGGGTTGGTACTGGCGCACTCCAATGAGGCCGAATGGCTTACGTTCAAGAACAACCGCAACAACGAAGCTTTCCTGGACCGGATCTACATTGTCAAGGTACCCTACTCCTTGCGGGTATCGGACGAGATCCATATTTACGAAAAATTGATCTCCAGTTCGTCGCTCTCCAAAGAGCCGTGCGCGCCTGACACCCTGCGCATGCTGGCCCAGTTTTCGGTCTTGTCGCGCCTCAAGGAGCCGGAGAATTCGAGCCTTCTTTCCAAGATGCGGGTATACGACGGCGAGAACCTCAAGGACACCGACCCCAAGGCCAAGAGTTACCAGGAGTACCGCGACTTCGCGGGCGTCGACGAAGGCATGACCGGCTTGTCCACGCGTTTCGCGTTCAAGATACTGTCGCGCGTTTTCAACTTCGACCACCGCGAAGTGGCGGCGAATCCGGTGCACCTGATGTACGTGCTGGAGCAGCAGATTGAACAGGAGCAGTTCCCGCCCGAGGTGGAGGAAAAATACCTGCGTTACATCAAGGAATACCTGTCGCCGCGCTATGCCGAATTTATCGGCAAGGAAATCCAGACCGCCTACCTGGAAAGTTATTCCGAATACGGGCAAAACATTTTCGACCGTTACGTGACTTATGCCGACTTCTGGATTCAGGACCAGGAGTACCGCGACGTCAACACCGGCGAGATGCTGGATCGCAGCGCGCTCAATGACGAACTGGAAAAGATGGAAAAGCCGGCCGGCATTTCCAACCCCAAGGACTTCCGCAACGAGGTCGTCAACTTCGTATTGCGGGCACGCGCCAAAAACGATGGGCAGAACCCAAGCTGGACCTCGTACGAAAAGCTGCGCGCGGTGATCGAGAAGAAGATGTTCTCCAACACCGAGGAACTGCTGCCGGTAATCTCTTTCAATGCCAAAGCCAGCGGCGACGAGCAGAAAAAACACCAGGACTTCGTCAACCGCATGATCACCAAGGGTTACACCGAGAAGCAGGTGCGCCTGTTGTGCGAGTGGTACCTACGCGTGCGCAAGTCGTCCTGACGCGGACTGTCGGCAGGACCTCATGACGGTGCGCATCCTAGACCGCCGCTTTGACAGCAAACACAAAAGTTCGGTCAACCGCGGCCGGTTCATCAAACGCTTCAAGGGCCAGATCCGTAAGGCGGTGTCCGAGGCTATTGGCCAACGCGGCGTGCGAGATCTGGACAACGCTGAAAAAGTCGGTATTCCCGGCAAGGACATCGAAGAACCGCAGTTTGGCCATGGGCGCGGTGGCAGCTGGGAAACCATCAATCCGGGCAATGACCGCTTCGACCGGGGTGACCAGGTAGACCGTCCTCAAGGTGGCGCAACCGGGTCGGGCGCGGGGAAAGCCGGCAATGAAGGCAACAGCCTGGACGACTTTGTTTTTACACTCACGCGCGACGAGTTTCTCGATATCTTTTTCGACGAGTTGGCCCTGCCCAACCTGGTAAAGCGCCAGCTTGCGCGCATCGACCAATACCGTCGTATCCGTGCCGGGTACACCCAAAGCGGTGTTCCCGCGAACATAAACCTGGGCCGTACGATGCGCGGTGCGGCGGGGCGCCGCATAGCGGTAGGTGCCCCATACGCATCACGGCTGCGGACGTTGGAATTGGAACTCAAGGCCCTGCTTCCGGAAGCCGTGGATCTCTTGCCAGTTGAACAGGAGGAACAGCCCGAAGTCGTTCGGTTGCGCCACGAGATCGCCAGGTTGCGCGCCCGCATGGACGCGGTGCCGTTCATAGACACCTTCGATTTGCGCTACAACAATCGCATCCGCATTCCGCAGCCAACCACGCAAGCGGTCATGTTCTGCCTGCTGGACGTTTCGGGTTCCATGGACGAGGGGCGCAAGAACATTGCCAAGCGTTTCTTCATGTTGTTGTATCTTTTTTTAAGCCGCAACTACGAGCGCACCGAAGTGGTTTTTATCCGCCACCACACCGTCGCGTTCGAAGTGGATGAAGACGAATTTTTCACCTCACGCGAATCGGGCGGTACCGTGGTCTCCAGTGCGTTGGAGTTGATGCGCAAGATCGTGCTGGACCGGTATCCAAGCGGACTGTGGAACATCTATGGCGCCCAGGCTTCCGATGGCGATAACTGGAACGACGATTCCCCGCGCTGCCGCAATTTTCTGGAGGAATCGCTGCTGCGCCTGACACAGTATTTCGCCTACATAGAAATTACCGATGGCGCGCCGCAAAACCTGTGGCGCGAGTATGAAAAATTGCAGGCTGCGCATCCGGGCCATTTCGCGATGCAACGGATCGCCAATGTGACCGACATTTATCCGGTGTTCCGCGAGCTGTTCAAGAAGCGCGCCGTGGGGCCGACATGAGCGCCTTGATCCCGCCCCTGCCCACCGGCTCCGAATGGACCTTCGAGGCGATAGAGCAATACGACGAAGCCATCGGCAAAGTGGCCGCGAGCCACAAGCTCGACTGTTATCCGCATTTACTCGAGGTAATCAGCGCCGAACAGATGATGGATGCTTACGCTTCCATCGGCATGCCGGTGTATTACCACCACTGGTCATTCGGCAAGCACTTTCTGGCAACCGAGAACCGCTACAAGCGCGGGCAGATGGGTCTGGCGTACGAGATCGTCATCAACTCCAACCCCTGCATCGCGTACCTGATGGACGAGAACACCTTGCCGATGCAGGCGCTGGTGATCGCCCACGCCGCTTATGGACACAACTCCTTCTTCAAGGGCAACCACCTGTTCAAGCAGTGGACCAGCGCTGACGCCATCGTCGACTATCTGGTGTTTGCGCGCAACTACATCGCGCAGTGCGAGGAGCGTCACGGCGTGCCCGCGGTCGAAACCATGCTGGACGCCTGCCATGCCCTGCAAAGCGTCGGTGTGGACCGCTACAAACGTTCCTCCGCGCTCTCGCTCAGCAAGGAGACGCTGCGCCAGCAGGCCCGCTCCGATTATCAGCAGACCCAGGTCAACGACTTGTGGCGCACGCTGCCTCCGCAGCTGGAGCTCACCCAGCCAGCGCAAGAAAAACGTTTTCCGGTAGAGCCGGAAGAAAACCTGCTGTACTTCGTTGAAAAACACGCGCCGTTGCTCGAACCCTGGCAACGCGAAGTGGTACGCATCGTGCGCAAGATCGGGCAATATTTTTACCCGCAGCGCCAGACCCAGGTCATGAATGAAGGCTGGGCCACGTTCTGGCATTACACGCTGCTCAATACCTTGTACGACCAGGGCGGTTTGTCAGATGGTTTTATGCTGGAATTTTTGCAATCCCACACCAACGTGGTGTTCCAGCCGCCCTACAACAGCCCGTATTACTCTGGCATCAATCCGTATGCGCTGGGCTTTGCGATGTGGCGCGACATACGGCGCATCTGCGAAGAACCGACCGATGAAGACCGCGAATGGTTTCCGCGGATCGCGGGGTCCGACTGGCGCGAAACGTTCGACTTCGCGATGCAGAACTTCAAGGATGAGAGTTTCATCGCGCAATATTTGTCGCCGCGCCTGATGCGCGAGTTCAAGTTCTTCTCGGTGCTGGACGACGACACACGCAAAAAACTTCAGATTGAAGCAATCCACAACGAGGCCGGTTACCGCGCGTTGCGCCGCCAACTCTCGGAGCAATATGACCTGGGCCGGCGCGAGCCCAACATCCAGGTCTGGAACGTCGATCTGCGCGGGGACCGTTCGCTGACCGTGCGTCACTTCGCGCATCAGCGCCGGCCGCTCGACGAGTCCTCCAACCGGGTGGTCGAACACCTGGCCACCTTGTGGGGCTTCCCGGTGCGGTTGGAGCGCCAAAACGCAAATGGAACGGTCGATCTGGTGCTGGAAAGGCGCCACGATAAGCGCGCCGTCCCGGTACGGCCCCTACCCTGAACGGCAACTCATAAACGTTCAACCACGCCGCGCACGGCCGGCACCCCAAAAGCCGCCAGCGTGGCGACACGCGTGTCCTGTCGCGTGACGTCGTCCACCACCCGCAAAGTGGTGGTCAATCGCGTCGGCGTGAACTCCGCCACGCCATACCCGTGCGACTTTGCATCGCCAACCACAAAATACATCGAGTGAAAACGGATCGGCATCCAGATGGGCACTGCTCCAAGCGCTGCGCGACAACCACGAATTCGCGGCGCTTGCGGCGGCCAGCCGCACCCGTTGGCGACGACCGATCGGGCTGGAACCGCGGATCGGTCAGCGCGCTGCCCATGACGCGGTAACCGACGGCTGCGAGCGGCTTTTGCGCGCGCGATAAACCAGGAATACGACGATGCTTACATTCAGCAGGTTCCAGCCGATGCCATTGATAAACGCAGCGTGATAGGAGCCGGTCCAGTCGAAAATCGCACCCGATAACCAGCCGCCCAGCGCCATGCCGAGCATGGTGGCCAACAGCACCATGCCAACCCGCGTGCCGGCCTCGCCCGGCACGAAATATTCGCGCACGATCAGCGCATAACTGGGCACTATGCCGCCCTGGAACAGGCCGAACATGGCCGACACCACGTACAACGGCACCAAGCCGTCCACCGGCAGAAATAACAATAGCGCCACACCCTGCAGAACCGAACCCAGCAGCAAGGTGTGCAGCCCACCGATGTGATCTGAAATCCAGCCCGAGGCCAGGCGGCTTACGATACCCGCGCCCATCATCAGCGACAACATCTCGGCGCCACGCGCCGCGCCGAAACCCAGGTCGGTGCAATAGGCCACGATATGCACCTGTGGCATGGCCATCGCCACGCAGCAGCCGACGCCGGCCACACACAAAAGAAATTGCAGCAGGGACGGCGGCAAGCCCAGCGGCCGCCGGGGGTCGGAATGGCCGATAAAACGCGCCGACCGGACGACCGGCACCGCCGTGCCGACCGGCTGGCTCACCCATGCCGGCGGCGGACGGCGCAATACCAGCGCCAACGGCAACATGCTGGCCACGCAAAAAATGCCCAGGCCAAGATAGGTCTGGCGCCAGCCCACGGTTTCGATGAAATGCTGCATCAGCGGAGGCCACACGACACCGGCCAGGTAATTGCCGCTCAAGCAAATCGCCAGCGCGATACCACGCCGCCGCGTGAACCATTGGGAAGTGTCGGCTGCCAGCGGCGCGAAGGTGGCCGATACCCCGAGCAAACCCACCAACACGCCGTGCAACACGCCGAATTGCAGCAAGCTGGTGGCGGACCCCGCGGCGGTGAAACCCAGGCCCAGGCAAATCGCGCCGAGCATCACCGCCACCATCACGCCGAACCGGTCGGCCAGGCGCCCCATCAAGACGCCGCCGATGCCAAACCCGATCAAGGTCAAGGTATACGGGAAAGACGCCTGCGCGCGCGCGGCGCTAAATTCCCGCTGCACGGCGGGCAATACCACCGACGCGCCGTACATGCCGGCACCGCTGATGGTCATCAGCGCCAGCGAGGCCATCAACCGGGTCCAGGCGTAAGAGGACTCGACTCCGTAACGATCCGCGCGTGTTTCTCGCATATCCTATTGAATCCGATTTCACCAGCCGCGGCCAGCGGACAGACCCTGAGCCGGCATCCATTCATCCACGCCGTGCAACACCTTCACGGTCCGCACGCAGGCCCTTGCCGCCTCCGCGCCTTTCACCACGAAATGCGCTGCAAAAAACGCTTGGTGCTCATCGCCCGCGTGAAAATGATGCGGCGTGAGTACCACGGACAAGACCGGTATGCCGACTTCGAGCTGCACCGCCATCAACGCACTGACGACCGCATCGGCGACGAACTCGTGTCGGTAGATACCGCCATCCACCACCAACGCACATGCCACCACAGCGGCGTAACGTCCGGGCCGGGCCAGCTTCTTCGCGAGCAGCGGAAGCTCGAATGCGCCCGGCACTTCGAACACATCGATCGCTTCAACCGCCACGCCGTGTTGCTGCATTTCGGCAAGGAACGAGTCGCGGGCCCTGTGCACGATGTCGGCGTGCCAAGCCGCGTGTATGAACGCATAACACAGCGCGCCGGGTTCTGTTTTTGGCGCCAGAGCGGCGGCATTTTCGGGGTGATGGGTCTTCTGATGCATGGTGACACTCCAACGGGCAGTTTCCAGGATCAGGGCACGCAGCCAGACACCTGCAAGGCGTACCGGCCAGGCAGGCAACACAACCGCGATCTCTTTCATCCGGACTATGACCGTCGGCTTCGGAATCGCACCGAATCTGCTGACCCCGGCTACCCCAAGGAAGACCGGGCGCTCGCGGGCTAAAACGGTTTTCCCCGCTTATTACCGCCGGTGGGGACTTGCACCCCGCCCTGAGAACGCTTGCCGGCGATTCCTCGCCGGCCCCAGGATTTTAGGCCAGCGGTGGAGGTCGGTCAGCCGCGGGCGAGACAACCGATCGCCGCGTCCATGCCGCCCTGACCATAGGGTATGCCTTGCACCGTCATGGCGGCCTCCACGCCCGCCAGGCAACCCAGCAACATGGCGGCGTTCAGGTCACCCAGGTGGCCGATACGGAATACGCGCCCGTTCAATGGGCCGAGCCCGCCGGCGACCGAAACCTGGAAACGTTCGCGCGCGACGGTACGCATGGCCTCGGGATCGACACCGGGCCCGACCTGGATCGCGGTGACCGAGGTCGAACGCGTCTGCGCTACTTTGCCAAAAAACTGCAACGCGCCCGCCGCGCTCCAGCATTGCACGGCCGCATGGACCACATTGGCCAGCAGTCGGTGGCGCGCCATGACCTGCTCGACACCTTCCAGGAAAATAAGACCCAGCGCTGCCTCCAGGCCCATCAGCAGCGTTTGCGGCGGCGTGCCGCAAAACTTGCGATAGGCCAACTCGCTTTTGCGCAGCCGCCAGTCCCAATAAAACCGTGGCGCCGGGTTGCCGTTGCAGACCTCCATGGCGCGGCTGTCGGCGGCGGCAAAGCCCAGTCCGGGTGGGCACATCAGCCCTTTTTGCGACGCGCCGAGCACCACGTTGACGCGCAGCGCGTCCATCGCGAACGGCGCGGCACCCAGAGAAGCCACCACGTCAACCACAAACAGCGCCGGATGTCGGGCCGCATCCAGTGCCGCGCGCAGGGCCTGCATGTCGCTTGTAATGCCACTTGCGGTATCGGTATGCACGGCAAACAGCGCAACGATCTCATGCGCACTGTCGGCGCGCAAGATTTTCTCCACGGCGTCCGCATCGATAGCAAACCCTTCGATCCAGGGCGTGCGGAGCACCTTGCCGCCCATGCCCTCGGTCTGCGCGGCCCACGCCTCCGAAAAATGGCCGGTGCCGGGAACCAGCACGGTTTGGCCGGGCGCGACCAGATTGGCGATCACCGCCTCCCAGGCGCCGTGCCCGTTGGTCGCGTAAACGAACACATCGGCCGCCTCGGTTCGCAGAAGACGCTTGAGCCCGCTTTCCACCGCCGCGATCGTTCGGTCCAGGCGCGGGTCGGCCATGTCCATCGGTTGACGGCTCATGGCGTGAATCACTTCGTCCGGCACATGGGTCGGACCCGGGGAATGGAGAAACCGGCGTCCCGGAATGCGAAGGGCTTGGGTCATGGTGTGCCTGTCAGTAAGAGCGGCAATTATCTTAATCGACGCCATTTACAGCACCGGGCCACACCGCAATGCAGAACAAGCAGGCTGCGCGAAGGCGCTCCAATCAGCGCTCTCAGTGCTTTCACCAATGCGAGAATTGCCGAGGCACAACAACCCAGCTTGCAATAAGTACTTGAATCTCCATGAGCCAGCCGGAAACTTTCGACGTTGCGGTAATCGGCGCAGGCATTGCAGGTGCGTCCGTAGCCTATCGCCTTGCGGCCAAACGCCGCGTGATCCTGCTTGAGCGCGAGTCGCAACCGGGTTACCACTCGACGGGGCGTTCGGCGGCGATGTTCATGGAAAGTTATGGGCCGCCGGCCGTGCGTGCACTGACGCGCGCCAGCCGACTGTTCTACACCCAACCGCCGGCGGGTTTTAGCGAGCAGCCCCTGCTCGGAGCGCGCGGCGCGATGTATATCGCAAGCCCCGACCAGCAGGCTCTGATGGTGCGGCAATATGCCGATCTGGCGGCGACCTGTCCGGGCCTTGAGCAACTTGACCGGGACCAGACGCTGGCCAGGGTCGGGTGCCTGCGTCCCGACCGGGTCCACGGGTCCCTGCTCGACCGGGATGCGATGGACATCGACGTCCATGCCCTGCACCAGGGTTTCCTGCGTGGCATGCGCCAGAACGGCGGGGTGTTGATGGCTCTTGCCGAGGTACAAAACGCGCAGCGCCACAACGCCCTTTGGGAATTGAGTCTGAGCGACGGCACCTGCCTTTTCGCGCGGACCGTGGTCAACGCGGCCGGAGCCTGGGCCGACCAGGTCGGCGCCATTTTTGGCGCGCGGCTTATCGGCCTGGTGCCACACCGGCGCACCGCGTTCACGTTCAAACCGCCCGCGGGCACGCAGATAGACAACTGGCCACTGGTGGCCAGCGTGGCGGAGAACTTTTATTTCAAACCCGAGGCCGGAGTTTTGCTGGGCTCGCCGGCCAACGCGGACCCCACCGTGCCGCACGACGTAGTGCCCGAAGAGCTGGACGTCGCCACCGCCATCCACCACATCGAGTCCGCCACCACGCTCACGATCCGCCGCCCGTTGCGCATCTGGTCCGGCCTGCGTTCTTTTGTTCCCGACGGCGAGATGGTCATCGGCTGGGATGATCGGTGCGACAACTTCCTGTGGCTCGCGGGCCAGGGCGGTTATGGTATCCAGAGCGCGCCGGGCGCTTCGGAGTTGGCGGCGTCACTGATCTTGGGACAGCCCTTGCCGCATCATCTGGCACACCATGGCGTCGAGCCGAATGCACTTTCGCCAAGGCGACCGCGCTAATTTATTTCTTCGTGCATATTCGCCGTCTCGCAGTCTTCCGCCTGGCGCCTGACAGCGCGCTCAGACCAGCGGGTTGACCGTCTTCAAGGCTTTGAATCGTCCAAAGTCGCGGTCGGCACTCCACAAGACCGAAACGCTGTTTTCAATGCAAATAGCCGCGATGCGTGCATCGTGAAATTGCCCGCCCCGCGGTTTGGCCTTGCGTGTGAGTTCCGACAAAATGCGCCAATGCTGTGAACCGCTGTGCAGCAGCTGCACGTGCGGCGATGCGAGCCAAGCGTCGATCTGCGCGAGCCCCTGCTCGTAGCCGCTGGCGGGATTGAAAATTTTCCGATTGGTAACGACGGACAAAAATTCGTGCAAGCAGCTCACGGGAATACCCCACCGTTGCCGGCCCTCGGCCAGCGAGCGCAAGCAATCGAAAGCCTGGATGTGAAAACTGGATTCCGTGCGATGGGCGTACACCAGAATATTGGTGTCGACCGCGATCATGCCAAGGGCTTGATGACGCGTGAAGCTATATGTTCTTCTTCCATCTGCTGCCAGCGCCGGGGATCCGAGATCAACATTTCCTTGCCATGCACCCGCGCGTCCTTCAGTTTGAAGGAAGGTTTTGCCTTGCTCTGGGCATCGGTCAGGACGCGGCGCAACCCCTCCTCCACCAAAGCGCGCATGGTGGTCTGGTTGCCGCGCACGAACTCTTTCGCGGAATTGAAAAGCGCGTCCGAGACTTCAATCGTGGTTTTCATAAGGGCACCCATATTCGAGTGTATGGGTGTATTGTAATTCGGTGCGGATGCGTCCTCAAGGCTGCAATATCACCCGGCCCACCACGCGGCCGTGACTCAAATCGTCGAGTGCCTGATTGACCGAGTTCAGCGGCCGCCGGTCCAGCGGTATTTCAGGCAGCGTAACGCGCTGGGCCAGCGCCACCAGCTCGCGCAGGTCCGGCAGGCTTCCCACG